>DFYS01000039.1:0-10466 GCA_002383405.1 Moorella sp. UBA4076 | reverse complement strand
TTCGCCTACCAGTATTATGAGGTTGAACCAGATATTCTCACCCTGGCCAAAGCCCTGGCCGGCGGGGTGCCCATCGGCGCCATGCTGGCCAAAGAAAAGATAGCTGCTGCCTTCGCCCCCGGCGACCACGCCTCTACCTTCGGCGGCAATCCCCTGGCTACGGCCGCCGGCGTAGCCGCCTTCAAGGCTCTGATGGCTGAGGGTCTGGCAGAGAAGGCCCGCGTCCTGGGGGCGTATTTCCACCGGGAGCTGGAGAAGCTGGTGCGGGAATTCCCGCAGCTCATTGAGGTCCGCGGCCGCGGTTTGCTGCTGGGGGTAGAGATCGACGGCCCGGCCGACGCCGTGGTGGCCGCCTGCCAGGAGCGGGGCTTGCTCATCAACTCCCTCCATGGTCATGTATTACGCCTCCTGCCGCCTTTAATCGTCGAGCAGGAAGATATCGACCGGGCGATGGCAATTTTTAAGGAAGCCCTGCAGGAAGTGCTGGCCGGAGGGAATAATTAATTACAGGGAAGCCGGCCTGTTCAGCTGTCGCTACGGCAATGGGGCGACTCCCGGCCCGGCAGCCGCAATAAAATAATGTTGCCCGGGGTCGTTTAGATGGTGTAAACTGGAAATATATTTTTAGAAACGAAAGGAGCAGTATCTAAATGAACGAACTGGCAGAAGGCCTGAAAGGCCGCGACTTTATCTCCCTGAAGGATTTTACGGCGGAGGAAATCTTTTATCTCCTTGACCTGGCTGACGAGCTCAAAGCCAAACAAAAAAAAGGCGAGCCCCATCCCATCCTCGCCGGCAAGACCCTGGGCATGATCTTCACCAAGCGCTCCACCCGCACCCGGGTTTCCTTCGAGGTGGGCATGTACCAGCTGGGCGGCTATCCCCTTTTCCTGACCCACGAAGACCTGCAGCTGGGCCGGGGGGAAACTATTGCCGACACGGCGCGGGTCCTGGCCCGCTACCTGGATGGGATCATGATTCGCACCTATTCCCACAAAGATGTGGAAGAACTGGCGCAGCACGCCACCATCCCGGTTATCAACGGCCTGACGGACTTTCTTCACCCCACCCAGGCGCTGGCGGATATCATGACCATCCGCGAGTGGAAGGGTAAACTTAAAGGCTTGAACCTCACCTTTATCGGTGATGGCAATAACGTCGCCCACTCCCTGATGTACGGCGGTGCTAAAGCCGGCCTCAACGTGACCATCACTTGTCCTTCCGGCTACGAGCCCATGCCTCAGGTAGTGGAAGAAGCCCGGCGCATTGCCGTTGATAACGGCTGCCAGATCGCCGTCACCAACAATATCCGGGAGGCCGTGGAGGGGGCGGACGTTCTCTACACTGATGTTTGGGCCAGCATGGGTCAGGAAGCCGAGGCGGAGAAGCGGCGCCAGACCTTTCAGAAGTACCAGATCAACGGCGCATTGCTGCAGCTGGCCAAACCCGACGCCATGGTTATGCACTGCCTGCCGGCCCACCGGGGCGAGGAAATCACCGACGAGGTGATGGATGGTCCCCGGTCAGCCGTCTTCGACGAGGCGGAAAACCGCCTCCACGCCCACAAGGCCATTATGGCGGCATTGATGGTTTAGCCTATTATATGGGGACCAGCGTCCCTGAATTATGCAGATTTGGTTGTACCTGCTGTTGGGCTATATCCCCGCCAGCGGGTATTAGTGCCTTACGGCTTCAAAACTGCAATAANNGTTGTGGGCGGAGCCCACATTGGTACCAGTAGAATATAATTTACAGAAGAAGGAGTTTTCCCTATGGCCGAAAAAGTAGTCCTTGCCTATTCCGGCGGGCTGGATACCTCCATCATTATCCCCTGGCTCAAAGAAACCTACGGCTATGAGGTCATCGCTGTAGCCGTCGACGTCGGCCAGGGCGAGGAGCTGGAGCCCCTGGAGGAAAAGGCCGTCAAGACCGGGGCCAGCAAGGTTTACATNNGATAAGAAGCAGGAGTTTGTCGAGGAGTACATCTGGCCCACCCTGAAGGCCGGGGCCGTTTACGAAGGCAAGTACCTGCTGGGCACCTCCTTTGCCCGGCCCCTCATCGCCGAATGCCTGGTAGCCGTGGCGGCGCAGGAAGGAGCCACCGCCGTCGCCCACGGCGCCACCGGCAAGGGCAACGACCAGGTGCGCTTTGAGCTGGGGGTTAAAGCGTTAAACCCCAACTTAAAGGTCATCGCCCCCTGGCGCCTGTGGGATATCCGCTCCCGCGAAGAAGCCATCGACTACGCTGCGGCCCGCGGCATCCCGGTGCCGGTGACCAAAGACCGGCCCTACAGCATGGACCGCAACCTCTGGCACTTAAGCCACGAAGGCGCCGACCTGGAGGATCCGGCGAACGAGCCCCAGGACGACCTCTACTTAATCATCACCCCGCCGGAGCAGGCCCCGGATAAGCCAGCCTATGTGACTATCGACTTTGAACAGGGCATTCCGGTGGCCGTGGACGGGGAAAAACTGGACGCCGTCGCCCTGGTGGAAAAATTGAACGACCTGGCGGCGGCCAACGGCGTCGGCATCACCGATATGGTGGAGAACCGCCTGGTGGGCATGAAGTCCCGCGGCGTCTATGAAACCCCCGGCGGCACCGTCCTGTACCTCGCCCACCGCGAGCTGGAGTATCTCACCCTGGACCGTATGACCATGCACTTCAAGGAGATAGTGGCCGCCAAATACGCCGAGCTGGTTTACGACGGCAACTGGTTCTCACCCTTGAAAAAGGCCCTGGACGCCTTTGTGGACAGCACCCAGGCAACGGTTACCGGTACGGTACGCATGAAGCTCTATAAGGGTAACTGCACCCCGGCGGGGGTCAAGTCGCCCTGCTCCATCTACAGCGAGGACCTGGTGACCTTCGGCGCCGGCGGCGACTACGACCACAAGGATGCCACCGGGTTTATCAACCTCTTCGGCCTGCCCCTGAAGGTGCGGGCACTGATGGAACAGAAGACGGGTTTGAGATAAGGGGAGCATCTAACGACTAACGTTACGGGTACTGGCTTTGTTTCGTTCGCTCCCTGGCCCTCGCGGAGCAGCCTGAGGCTCAGCCTTCGGCTCGGGCGGGCTTCCCGGCCATTTTGGAGATGAGATGGGGGCGATTAGNNGTTTCACTGGTCGAGCCAAGTCGCTGACTAGCAACAAAGCCATTCCATCAAGAAAGCGAAAAGACGATTCGGGGGACTAGCTTGATGAAGCTCTGGGGTGGACGCTTTACCAGCACGACGGATCACCTGGTGGAGGATTTCCATTCCTCCATCAGTTTCGACCAGCGACTATACAAACAGGATATCGCCGGCTCCATCGCCCACGCCCGCATGTTGGCCGCGGTAGGTCTTATCACTCCGGCTGAAGGCGAAGCCATAGTCAGGGGCCTGGAGGAAATCCGGGCCGATATCGAGGCGGGCCGGGTCACCTTCGATGTGGGCGCTGAAGACATCCACATGAACATCGAGAAGCTCCTCACCGAGCGCATCGGCGCGGCCGGCAAGAAGCTGCACACCGCCCGCAGCCGCAACGACCAGGTGGCTCTCGATTTACGCCTGTATTTAAAAGAAGAGATCCCGACCGTCAAGAAATTGCTGACTGACATGCAGCAGGTCCTGGTGGATCTGGCGGCGGCGCACCTCCACACCATCATGCCCGGCTATACCCACCTGCAGAAGGCGCAGCCCGTCACCCTGGCCCACCACCTGCTGGCCTACTTCGAGATGTTTTACCGCGACCAGCAGCGCCTGGACGGCTGCCTGGAGCGGGTGGACGTCATGCCCCTGGGTGCCGGCGCCCTGGCCGGGACCACCCTGCCCATCGACCGGGAGCTGGTGGCCCGCGAGCTGGGCTTTCGGGAGATCAGCGCCAACTCCCTGGACGCCGTGGCCGACCGCGATTTTGTCGTTGATTTCCTGGCCGCCGCCGCCCTGATCATGATGCACTTAAGCCGCCTGGCGGAAGAAATAATCCTCTGGTCCAGCGAGGAGTTCGGCTTTCTGGAGCTGGACGACGCCTACAGCACCGGCTCCAGCATGATGCCCCAGAAGAAGAACCCCGACGTGGCCGAGCTGGTGCGGGGGAAAACGGGGCGGGTATACGGCCGCCTGATGGGTATGCTCACGGTTTTAAAGGGCCTGCCCCTGGCCTACAATAAGGATTTGCAGGAGGATAAGGAGGCCCTCTTTGACGCCCTGGATACGGTGAAAGGCTGCCTGACGGTTTTTACCCCCATGCTGCAAACGGCGCACTTCCGGGTGGAACGCCTGCAGGCTGGCGCTAACAGCGGTTTCGCCGCCGCCACCGATGTGGCTGAGTACCTGGTCCGTAAGGGTATGCCTTTCCGCGAGGCTCACGCTGTCGTCGGCTCCCTGGTCCTGCACTGCCTGCAGGAAGGCCGCCGCCTCCAGGACTTAAGCCCGGCCGAGTGGCAGTCCTTTTCGCCCCTGTTCGGCGAGGATATTTATGGCTGCCTCTCGGCAGAAGCCTGCGTGAAAGGCCGCAGCCTCCCCGGCGGCCCCGCCCCGGAGGCCGTTAGTAAGGCCATCGAGCGGGCCAGGCGGGTACTGGCGGAAATGAAAAGAGCATCGCGAAGGGAATAAGGACCGGTACCAACAGTGATTGGATACCGTTATTTGCTGCCAGTTACTATATACAAAAAAATGTAACTACCCAGCCTGCCTGAGGGCCGGCCTGCCAGCAATGACCCGGGAAGCCCATCCTTAAGCTGGCTGAGGCTGTGATATTGGCAGCAGCAGCGCCGGAGCAGGATCGATGGTAATAGCCTGAGCAGACACCAAGAAATAACAGCGCCTGCGATATTAGCTCCCGGGCGCTGTTATTTGTAACGCTTATAACGCGCATCCCTGCATGGAGGTCAAGCGTTTCTGTCGCCATTCTGAGAGTGATTTTTACCCCACGGCTTGCCGGCAGGTTCCAGGTTTTCCCTAGATTGTTATTCGTGCTCAGGGGCTCTCGCTTATAAACGCTAAAAGAGGAGGCACGGCTTCGACAAAGTAATCCTTGATCTCGCTCCAGCTTACCCGGCGCAGGAGCACCGGGTCTTTTTCTTTTTCCGCATCGGCAAAGTAAGTAAGGCTTTTAAGCACGTGATATAAGTTAAAATTAAGGCCGGTAAACTTGCGCCGGTAAAACTCCAGGGAGTGTGGCAAATCGGCAATTTCGCGGGTAATAAAATAAAGGTCGAAGAAATCCTTTTTGCTGCCGCGGGAGGCGATGGCTTCTATTTTCATGGGGGCGATATCCTCCGGCGCCGCTACCGGGCAACCATTGAAAACGACCGGGGACAGGAGTAAGGGGTACCGGTAGTACAGGAAGCTGATTTTGGTTTCCTGGAAAATGCCGTGCAGGGTGCCCCACCTTTCCTCCAGTAACTGAAAGTCGCCCAGATCATCGAGCCTTTGCTTCAGCATTAAGGTATCTACACTGGCAGGCGAAAAGAAATCCAGGTCTTCGGAAAGGCGATGCCCTAGATGTAAGGCCAGGCCCGTGCCGCCGGCCAGGTAAAAATCTTGCAGTATACCGGCAGAGCTCAGTAATTCCAGTGCTCTGTGCCCCTGCGGTGGGAGGGCGGTTGCAAACACCGGAGGTCTTCCTCCTTCAGATGGTAATAACAGCGCCAGAAGTGGCCCGTTTTGGCTGACAGCCGGGGACTGGTTTTGATTACTTCCAGGCGCTCATCGTCGCTGTACTGCTGCATGACCCAGCCAATAGCCCGGGTATCCCCGTATTCCAGCAAACGCTCGAGGATAAAGTAAGCATTGGTCCGGGCATCCAGGGCGGCGAAGGACACATCCCAGAAGAATTTTTTTAAAAAGGCAGGTAACGGCAAAAGATATCTCCTACCCCCGTACCGTCTTAAAGGCAATCATGGCCGGTAATTCGTATCTACGTAGCCTTATGGCGAAGTAGTAGGCGCCTATGGACCGGGCCTCCCGGTAAATACTGGGATGTAGCTCACGAGGAGGGCGTAAGACCTGCGCTTAAGCAGGCAACCTTCCGATGACATGAGAAACCTTCGCGGAGAAGCCTCCGGGCTTGTCCCGGGGGAGGTTCACGCGCTAACCCAATTTTCAAGCCTGAGGCCCTCAACTCGCTCAAATTCATGGACATTGTTAGTGACGATAATAAGTCCTTTAGCCTTTGCATGTGCTGCAATCAGCATATCCATAGCTCCAATCGGAGTTCCCTGTCGCCGTAACGTTGCGCAAATTTTCCCGTATTCTGCAGCCGATTCATCATCAAATGGCAAGATGTCCACAATGGACAGAAATTGATTTAGTGCAAGTAAGTTTCTTCCCGGGTACGCGCTTGCTTCTACTCCATGCATGAGTTCTGCAAGAGTAATTGCAGAAATGGCAACGCCCTCGCCCATATTCGAATGGAGATTTTTAAGCACATTTTCTGGTTTTTTCTTTATGAGACATATACAAATATTCGTATCCAGCATGTATTTCATAACGTCTCCCTCGGCGATTGAACACCTTGATTACGTCCGTCTGCAAAGAAATCATCGGTAAAGCTGTTAAGACCGTTAAGAAAGGTTTCCCATGCACGCTCTTTTGGAAACAGCAGAACAGCATGGCCTACTTTTTGAATATATACTTCGTTACCCGAAAAACGGTATTCTTTCGGCAGCCGGACAGCCTGGCTCTGACCATTGACAAATATTTTTGCAGTTTCCATTTCTAATCACCTCATATATAGTATATATTTTAGTATATACTTTGTCAAGACCTGACTTGCAGGAGCCATCGACCGCAACGAAATGGGTAAGGACTTTACAAATGGAAGATGATGATTCGGGCTATTGCTGGGGTAATATTTTGTGGTAAAATGTAATCGGTAATAATTACAAAGCAGGAGGAAAAATAATGGGCCGGTATGTAGTGAGTATCAGCAGTAAAGGGCAAATAACAATTCCTAAAGAGGTGCGGGATAGATTTAAGCTTCGGGGTAAAATAATAATCGTTGTTGATGGCAACGAAGTACGACTGGAGGCCAAATCCCTTTTGGACGAATTCGATGACTTAATAATTAAGGATTTAAAAACGGAAGGCGTTAGTAATGAAATGCTCGCCCCCAGGCTGGCAAAAAGGAAGAAAGAACTGGCCGAGTATATCCTCAAAGAATTGCATGAAGCCAGGGAAGAAGAAGGCGGTCTTACTCTGGATAAACTTGAAAAGGAACTCGGGCATGAAAAAGTTTGAGGTTATTGTTAAACCCAGAGCAGCCAAGGAAATTAGGAGACTTGAACGGGAAGCCCAATCCAGGACCCTTGCACTCTTGCGGACCCTGGCAGAAAACCCGTATACAGGTGAAGCTTTAAGTGGCGATTTAAAAGGGTTTTGGTCACTCCATTTTACCTGCAAGCGAACGGAATATCGCATTATTTATGAAATCCTGGCCCGTGAAGTGGTAGTATTAATCCAGAAAGCGGGTTCAAGGGAAAATATTTATAAGGATTTTAAACGAAGTAAAAAATAACTCCGGATGTGATTGTTTTATCTGAAGATAGCTTTCTTTGCGATTTCCCTTTTGGGGAATTTTTTGTTTAGAAGGGCCAGGACTATTCTGGAGGAAGCCCGGCAGGAGCTGGAGGGGGTTGGGGTGCATACCGGCCGGCCGGAAAACGGTATGATGATCGAGGTGCCGGCAGCAGCCCTGATGGCGGACGCTTTAGCCCGGGAAGTAGACTTTTTTAGCATCGGTACCAACGACCTGGCCCAGTATACCCTGGCGGTAGACCGGGGTAACGAAGGGGTGGCCGATATGTACGACGCCTGTCACCCGGCCGTGCTGCGATTGATCGATATGGCCGTTACTGCGGCCCACCGTTACGGCAAATGGGTGGGTTTGTGCGGTGAACTGGGCGGCGAGGTTCAGGCTGCGGCCCTGCTTGTCGGCCTGGGCCTGGATGAAATAAGTATGAGCCCTGTTTTTATACCGCCAATGAAAGAGGCTGTAAATAAGCTGGCTTACCAGGAGGCCCGGGAAATGGGGCAGCGGTTACTGGAACTATCGGGTCCTGGCGAGGTACGGGCCGCCTTGAGCAAGGCAATCTAATTACGGCAGGAAAACCCTGCCTTTTTTATTCCGGAGGTAAAACATCTTTGGGTTAACCAGCCAGGCAGGCAGGTAACCAATAGAACGTGTCGAATATAGTTCATAAAGAAAATTTTGCCGGAGCGCTGCTATGAGTATTGAACGTAACTTTAGTATAGCCTTTGTGGCCGACCTGGCTCTGCATGAAAAACAAATCCAGCAGAATTACCGGCCTATTATTGCCGTCCACAAGTGGTTTGCGCGCCGCCCTGGTACCCTGTTCCGCAGTCTGCTTTTAGCAGAGTTTGCTGGAGGCGAGCTGGCCGGCAATTATTACCGCTCCCATAATTTTCAGGGCCTGAAAGTTGCCGATCCTTTTATGGGCGGGGGGACACCCCTTATCGAGGCCAATCGTCTCGGGTGCGATGTTCTGGGCTATGATATTAATCCCATGGCTTACTGGATTGTGCGTCAGGAAATCGCATACCTGGACCTGGAAGCTTACCAGCAGGCCGCCCGGGAAGCTGGCGTTTTTTTGGAAGAAAAAGTGGGTCCTTTTTACCGCACCCGGTGCCCTATATGCGGGCGCGAGGACGCCCAGGTGAAATACTTTCTCTGGGTAAAGGTTCAGCGCTGCCATAATTGCGGCCGGGAATTTGATCTTTTTCCAGGATATATCCTGGCGCAAAAGGGACGTCACCCCAGAGATGTTATAATCTGTGCCGCCTGCGGTGACCTTAACGAGGTTGAGGACAAGAGGCATCCCGGCCGTTGCCAGACTTGCGGCGAGAAGTTGATAACGAAAGGACCGGCAAGCCGTAACCATTGCCTTTGTCCCCATTGTAGCTATAAAAATTCTTATCCCAACCCGGAAAGCGGTCCCCCCGGGCACCGGATGGTGGCCATTGAATATCTTTGCCCCCATTGCAAACCCAGACACCAGGGTCGTTTTTTTAAAAAACCGGATAGCGGTGATCTGACCAAGCTGGCGGAAGCTGCTGGTACATGGAAGGCGCTGCCGCCGCAGTTTGTTCCGGAGGATGAAATACCCGCTGGTGACGAGACCGACCGGCTCCACCGGTGGGGTTATCGCTATTACCGGGAGATGTTTAACGAACGCCAGCTCCTGGGATTGGAGATCCTTGCCAGAAAGATCAGCCAGCATCCAGATGAGCGTATAAAGGATGCCCTGGCGACCAACCTCTCCGACCTGCTGCGTTACCAGAACATGCTCTGCCGTTACGACCCCTATGCTCTTAAATCCCTGGATATTTTTTCCGTCCACGGTTTCCCCGTCGGCTTAATCCAGTGCGAATCCAACCTGCTGGGGATAGCTGGAGGAAAAACAGGCGTAAATATTGGCAGTGGCGGCTGGACCAACATTGTCGATAAATATTTAAAGGCCAAACACTACTGCCAGTGGCCCTTTGAAATCATGCATGTGAATGGTCGTAAACGGCAGTTATGGATCAAAGGGGAATGGATAGGAGAGCGCCGCCAGGGGATGACGCAACAGCGGGAAGTAGATTTAAGGTGCGCCAGCGCGACTTCGGCCGCCCTGGAACCATCTTCCCTGGACGCCGTTCTTACCGACCCGCCTTATTTTGCCAACGTCCAGTATGCCGAGCTGATGGATTTTTGTTATGTATGGTTAAGGCGTCTTGTCAAGGCTGGTAATCCGGTATTTGCCGCCCGGACAACCCGTAACCAGGAAGAACTCACCGGTAATATTACCATGTCCCGGGGGATCGATGATTTTACTGAGGGGCTGAGCCGGGTTTTCTCTAATATGGCCGCAGCCTTAAAACCGGGCGCCCCCTTTGCCTTTACTTATCACCATAACCGGTTGGAGGCTTATTACCCGGTAGCTGTGTCTTTATTAGATGCCGGGTTGGTGTGTACAGTAACGTTGCCGTGTCCGGCGGAAATGGCAGCTTCCATCCATATAAACGGGACTGGTTCTTCGATTATCGATACGGTTTTCGTCTGCCGGACTACCGGGGTCATTTCCCGCCGCCTGCTGGTTAGAGAACCAGAGAAAATTGCTATATTAATACTAAGGGAACTGGAGGAACTGGAAAAGGGTGGGGTACCTGTCACCCGGGGCGATACCCGTTGCATTATTTACGGTCATTTAATCCGGCTGGCCGTCTGGTACTTGCGGCCAACATGGGACCAAAGTCTAAGCTGGGACAAAAAGTTCGCCTTGATTGCGGGGATGATTAATGGACTGGGCGGCGCCGGCGCAGTCGAGACTTGTTTAGAGGAAAATGGCGTTCAGCTGAAGACCGAACGCGAAGCTATTGTATGTGAGGGTGAGATTGAATATGGAGCCGAGAGCGATGAAGTATCCTTTTGAAGTCTCGCTAGAGGAGTTACAGGCGGAACTGGATACTTACGTG
>DFYS01000067.1 GCA_002383405.1 Moorella sp. UBA4076 | reverse complement strand
AAGTAGAGAAACACCAGATAATGAAGCAGCATCCGTATCCTTAAGGGGAGGATGGATGGGTCGAGGCTGCCGTTTAAACTCAAGAAAAGGATCGATAAAGGTACAAGGACGGCCCCCTGGTAAAAGAGCCATTCCCCTTCGCCTTTCCAGAACAGGTTGCGCAGCAGGAGACCGCGTTTATCCCAGGCGTACTGGTAGGCGTAGCGGAATTTATCACATACCTGCAGGTGGCCGCTGCCCCAGCGCAACCGCTGCCGGAAAAAGGCGTAAAAGGTAGCTGGCGTTTGTTCGGTACTGAAGTAGGGAAAATACTCCGCCCAGACGCCGGTTTCCAGGTAAGCCCGTACTCCCAGCTCCAGGTCCTCCGTGAGGGCACGGTGGTCATAGCCGCCGATACGCTCCAGCAGACGGCGGCCCACAAAGAGGTTGGTCCCCCCTACGAAGGGCAGCTTTTTCATCAAGACCGGCAGGTAGATTTCATGCGAAATAGCCTGGTAAATGGCGGCAATTTTGGTTACCAGGCCCAGCTGGTAGAAATTGCGGACCTGAAAGACCGGCCCCTGCCAGATCCGCTCCCGCGGGTCCTGCAGCCATGACCAGGCTATGTAGAGCAGGACATCGGCTTCCGGATGGCTTTCGGCGTCATAAAAACCGCAGATGCTGGTACGCGGGTCAACAAAATCAAGGCCGTAATTCAGGGCGCGGCCTTTAGTCGAAGGGATGGTATGCCCGCGGCGGGAACCGCGGAAACGCCCGTCGAAATCATAGGGCACTGTAGCGTGTTGCAGCTGCGGCATATTACCGCGCCGGGCGAATTCCCGGATTTTATCTTCTACTACCTCCATAGTCGTCGGCCCGGATTGGCCGCCATCGGTCCGGTTCAAGGCTTCCTTTTCATCGGTAACTACCAGGATTGCATAACGCTCGTTGGGGTAGTTTAAGGAAGCCAGGTGATCAATGGTATTAGCGATTACCTCAGCTTCATTGCGAGCCGGCACCAGGATAGTGAAAAAGGGGAGTTCCAGGTTTTTAGAGGCGGCCAGATCGGCCACTTTTTCCTGGCTGAGCGACAACCTTTTACTCCAGTAATGACGGTAGGAGTACCACTTCCAGAAGAAACACCTGATAAATAGAACGAAAAAGAAGAGGTAGAAAGCCACAGCGATGAGATATAAAACCTGCGCCGTGCTGATTACTTCCCAATCCATTTTGAACCCTCCCAGTTTATGGGTAGACGCCCATACCTGCTGCTACTTTTCTCTTTTTCCGCGGGGCCGGCCATGGCGGCATACCGGCGCCAGCGAACGGGAGAAAACAGCGGCAGGTACGCTTTCAACAGGAACTCAGCGCTCAACTATCAGTTTAACGGCTCAGGCAGAGAAACCGTCATGCTCCATCGATGCCGTTCCCTATTATAGCATCCAGGTCAATTTCTACCAATTGGGTTTAATGATGATACAAGAGCAAGGATGTCTCTCGTAGTAACAAGGAGCCATTTGGCTGAAGCTTAATCCGATTTGCTTTCTGTAGGTCCTTATCCCTGCTGCGGGCCCTGGGATATTGACAGCGAAATGGGAACATAATATAATTAAAATGAGGTGAAAATCCTTGTTGGGGGAATCCTGATTATAATATTCGGCTTGCAGGTAGTCGGAATTGTCCGTCTGCCCTTCTTGAACCAGGGAAAAAGTGGCATTTTAACACCCGCACCCCGGGGGCCGTATCTTCTTTTCTTCTGGGAATGGCCTTTGCCTTGGGCTGGACGCCGTGTGTCGGCCCGGTGCTGGCTTCGATTTTGATTTATACCGGCAGCCAGGACAATTTATTCCAGGGGATGCTGCTTCTGGGCTTTTATTCCCTGGGGATGGCCCTGCCCTTTATGGTTGACGCCCTGGCTCTGGGGCCGGTTGCCCGCCTTTTGCGTCAGCTTTCCCGTTACCTGCCCATTATATCCACGGTTAGCGGAATTATACTTAATTATAATGGGTTTGCTGGCCTTTTTCGGGTAACTATTCAGTTTTATTTAAGGTGCCATCATAGTATAACGCCGTTAGCGCCCGTCTCATTGCGGGGGGCCGCTCATGGGGGGCTGGCGCCCCCCTCAACGAACCAGGAAAATGTCCGCATAGGATACAACTTGACAGGACCACCGCCGTTAATCTATACTTAATTCAGAAATACTATAGTCAACTAAAGTTTTATGCCAGGGGAGCGAAAGGGAATGCGTGTCTGTGGTAAGCGCATCCGCGAGCTGCGGGAAGAGCGGGGCTATTCGTTGCAGGATCTGGCCCGTAAAGCCGAGGTCTCTATTTCATATTTGAGCGAAATCGAGCGGGGCTCGAAAAAGCCTTCCCTGAAAACCCTGGAGAAGATCGCCCGCGCCCTGAATTTCCCCCGCGAACAGTTGGTAGAGTTCGGCTTTGAGCGGGGGCTCGCCCTGGGAGACAGGATCCGCCTGCTGCGGGAAAGCAAGGGTAAAACCCTGAGCAACCTGGCGGAGGAGGCAGGGATATCCGTTTCTTATTTAAGCGAAATCGAACGGGGTAATGTTTGCCCCGCCATTGATACCTTAAAAAAACTTACCAGCGTTCTCGAGGCCACTTTAAATTCCATCGTCAGTCCGGGCGGTTCCCTGGGGTTCAAACTGCGCCAGGCCCGCGAGGAGCAGGGCCTGACCCAGGCGGAGCTGGCCCGCGCCGCCGGTGTTTCCGCCGGCCTGGTCGGTCAGATTGAACAGGGCAAAGTCCAGCCCTCTTTAAAAACCCTGGAAAAAATCGGCGGGGTCTTGAATATCTCGCCCTGCTATTTTATTGCTGAAAATGCCGGCATCGACGAAGTCCTGAATCAGATGACACCTGAGGTGCGCTGCCTCTTGATGGAACCCCAGGTCCAGGCCGTGTTGCGCCTGGTATGCAATTGCACGGAGTCGGAACTGCGTTTTATCCTGAATTTTATTCAGCT
>DFYS01000086.1 GCA_002383405.1 Moorella sp. UBA4076 | reverse complement strand
CCCCGGCCCGGTGGCCCGTTATATATGTTCTCTCGTGGCAAACCAGGCGGCGGTATGTCGCAGGCCGTCTTCCAGGGTAACCTGCGGGCGCCAGCCCAGTTCCTGCGCTATCTTGCCGGCGTCCAGCAGGCTGGAGCGCAGGTCCCCCGGCCGCGCCGGGCCGTAGACGGCTGCCGGGAGCTCCATCTCCCCGGCCCTGGCAGCGCCCCTGGTGCGACGCCCATTCTGGTCGGGAGAAAAGTCGGGTTCAATCTCCCCATCCCTGTCAGCGCTGCAACAATCACCCTCTACCATGACACCGGCTGCCTCGCAGCTCATCTTATCATCCTGATCATTCTGCTCCCGCAGCGCCTCCGCCAGGGCCTGACGCAGGCCCCTCTCCAGCTCATTCACGTCTGTACCCAGGCCCGTACCTACGTTGTAAGCGCGGAAACCCTGCCACTCGCCCTCCAGAGCTAAAAGATTCGCCCGCGCCACGTCCGCTACGTAGACGTAGTCGCGGATGTATTTACCGTCACCGTTGATGACCGGCGCTTCCCCGGCCAGCAGCCGCTGCAGGAAGATAGCGACCACCCCGGCCTCGCCGTGGGGGTCCTGCCGCGGGCCGTAGACATTACCATAACGCAGGGCCGCACAGCGCAGGCCGTATTCACGGGCAAAAAACTGCAGGTACATCTCCCCGGCAAGCTTGGCTATCCCATAGGGTGAGACCGGCGCCGCCGGGTGCTCTTCGCCCGCCGGCTGCCAGACATCACCGTAGAGCACCCCGCCGGAGGACGCAAAGACCAGGGAACGCACTCCCTGCCGCACTGCCGCCTCCAGTACATACAATAGCCCCAGGACATTGATCCGGGCGTCAAAGGCCGGCTCCCGCACCGAGCGACTGACCGCGATCTGTGCCGCCTGGTGGACCATGTGCTCCGGCCGTACCAGTTCAAAAACCTGCTGCACCGCCGCTGCCGCCGCCACATCCACCTGGTAAAGCGGCACCCCCGGCGGCAGGTTCTCCCGCTTGCCGCTGGAGAGGTCATCGACCACCGCCACTTCGTACCCTGCCTTCAGGCACGCCTCGACGATATGCGAGCCGATAAACCCGGCGCCGCCGGTGATTAAGATTTTAGCCAAAAAAATTCCTCCAATACCAATTTCGCAGGCTACAATCCCGGTTTGGTGGCAGCAGTCGCAACCTGCCATGCCATTTCACCTTCGGCCAGGTAATGGTCGTGTTTGGCGGCAACGTCTTTAAGGCCACTGTCCCCGGCACCAGCTAATTTCCAGATAGGGTCATCTTTGCCCAGGGGTTGCACCGGTTGGACCTTTTTCAAACGTATTTTCTGTAGTTGCGCTATTGTTCTGGAGTGCATCAGGGTGGTGGTATTGAATAATTCGGTTTGTAAGTGCGATTTATTCTCCCTGAACATGGCCTGCCCCCCTGGTATTTAACGTGGTTACTATTAATCCGCATACCTTGCTATATCTTTATGATTCGCCATTGTGGCAAATATTCCTGCTGCATTATGTCAATTTGCAGCTATTTTTAGGGGGTTTTTGCAGGGGAATCAGGTATAATATTTATGATAGTCTTTTGCTGAATATGAAACCTAACTCCCTGTTCTTTTACCCTTTCGTTCTTTATCGACATCACCCTTGAAATGCCTTAGCTTCTTGGCGTTCAAGATTACTATACGCGATCCCAATAGCAATAAAATGATACTAAAGATGCTTTTTAAAAAGGCGGAAGAAACAATATTAGCCCAGTAGGCACCATAAATACTGGCAATTACTGATGCCGGAGCAATCCAAGGGATTACACTAATTTCAATGTAACCCTGCCGCCAATGGGTAAGAACTCCAATTAAAGCAGTAGGGATCATATTTAGTAACGTAATTCCCTGCGCCATTTGCTGGGTAACCCCGGTCAGGAAAACCAATCCGGGAACGCTTACAATTGCTCCTCCAACCCCTAAGATGCCGCTTAATAAACCAGTAAATATCCCCAAGAATATCAAAAAAAGTTGTAAAAGCCAGGGGTTTAAGGTTTTCCCCTGGAACATAACATTACCCGGATAGATCATTTTCAAAGAGATGCAGACTATAAATAATCCAAAAAGAAGACTCAAAACACGAGAGGGTATTCTATGCATAATTCGAGCGCCTGCATAAACGCCAAAACAACTACCTATAAATAAAGGGATAGCCATCCTCACATCGGTTTGTCCGCTAAAAACGTAAATTAATGATGCAGCCATAGCCATAAAAATCATTATTGCTAAGGAAGTAGCATGGGCTTTATGTTGTTCTATATTCAAAACGGAAATCATTACCGGAATAACAATAAATGCACCTCCTATGCCTAAAAGACCACCTAAAAAGCCGCTTGCTAGTCCTATGCTTATTGCTGTTAGTTTTTTGTTCTTATCCAAAATAATCCCCCAAAACGACTAAGCCCACATTCCGCACCTTGCAAGCAAGAGATTGGCAAAACTCTAAAATCAACCTGACGGTCACCTTTGACAACACCACCGTCACAGCTCACGGTAACTTTAGTCTGTTGGAAGCAATGAAGCAAGCCATTGGTTTTGCGGATATCCTGAGGCGGCATCTTGCGTTCGAATGAAATCACAACTGCGTTTACAGCGCCGCGGAACTGATTGAGACGATGATCAACGGCGCCGGCCTTGGCCTGTTACGGTTCTCCCATAATGGAAGCCTTGAAGCACGACCCCGGTTGCCAGAAACTATCCTCAGTAAAGGCGCCGGGTTGCTGGCAATATCAATATCCCCTGCTTTCGCCGCTTAAGGCCCTGGCGATATTTTGTTTATATGGCGGCCGGATAACCCCTTTTTCCGTAATTATAGCGGTAACATAGCGGTAAGGGGTCACATCAAAGGCCGGGTTGAAAATGCTGATCCCCTCCGGGGCTATAGGCCGCAGGCCGAAGTGACTGACCTCGGCCGGATCCCGCTCTTCGATGGGGATCTGGTCGCCGCTGGCCAGGCTGAGGTCGAAGGTCGAGGCCGGCGCGGCTACATAGAAGGGGATGCCGTGCTCCCGGGCGAGGATGGCCACGCCGTAGGTGCCGATTTTGTTGGCCACGTCGCCATTGGCAGTGATGCGGTCGGCGCCGACGGTGACCGCCTGCACCCAGCCCCGCGCCATAACGGTAGCCGCCATGTTATCGGTGATCAGGGTCACCGGGATGCCGGCCTGATGCAGCTCCCAGGCGGTCAGGCGGGCGCCCTGCAGGAGGGGCCGGGTCTCATCTGCGAAGACTTTCAACACCTTGCCCCGGGCGGCCAGGGTATAAATAGGGGCCAGGGCCGTACCGTAGCGGGCGGTGGCCAGGGTACCGGCGTTGCAGTGGGTCAGGACGGCTGCGGCGTCGTTTAAGAGGGCGGCGCCGTGCTCGCCGATGGCCCGGCACATGGCCTCGTCCTCATCGCGGATAGCCAGGGCTTCTTGCAAAACCAGTTCCTTCAAAGCGGCTACGTCGTCCGTGGCTGCAGCGGCCACCGCCTGCTGCACCCGCTTCAGGGCCCAGAAGAGGTTTACCGCTGTCGGCCGCGAAGAAGCCAGGTAGCCGGCGGCCTCCTGTACCGCGGCCGCAAAGCCGGCCTTATCCTGAGCGTTAGATTCCTTCACCGCCAGGTATAACCCCAGGGCCGCCGCCACACCGATGGCCGGTGCCCCCCGGACCTTGAGTTTCTTAATGGCGTCCCACATCTCGGCCACCGTCTGCGGGTGGATAACAACTAGCTCTGCGGGCAGGCGGGTCTGGTCGATCATCTCTACCCGGCCGTCCCGCCAGCTGATTGGGGCAATGGGTTCGTACATTTAGGATACCTTCCCGCCATGGTTTTGATCTTGCCGAATATTTCCGTCAGGGAGGTCCCCGGGCCCAGGATCATGCCGATGCTCTTAACTTGCCGATCATGATTTTTTCTCCCCATTGATGCAGCCAAGATCTACAAATGGATTTATAACTTTAACCTCATCATATAGCTGTCCGGAATTTAGATCCTCCGACCACACCACTTTACACCCCAGAGCCAGGGCGCTCTGGAGAACCAGCGCATCCCAAAAATAAATCCTATTTTTCTGTTGGATGTCAATGGCCCGTAAAATATCGGTTACGCCCGGAGTGTGGATATGCCAGAATCCCAGATCAGTAATAATCTGGGTAGCCCTGGCCACAGCAAGAGGTTGGGGGACTTTTCGCGTTACTGTCACATAAAATTCCTGCAGGACCTGGATACTTAGACATCCCTGATGTGTTTCCCAAAGTTCCTCTATTAGTCTCCCGGCGCGGGTGTTTTTCTCGCCGGCTGAAAGATCATGAGCGTAGACCAGGACATTGGTATCAACAAATTGTCTTTCAAGATCAGCGTTCATGTAAATCGCCCCTGCGCCAACTTAACCGGCCCCGTGTCCCCAGATTGGATTCCCTTAACATGTGTAGATGCCGCTTTTTAGCCATGCGGTAATCTTCTTCCCTGTGAGCTGCATCCTCCAGCAATTTTGTCAGGAACCCGGAAAGGGAAGTTCCCTGTTCAATAGAGATATGTTTAGCCCGACGCAAAGCTTCCTTGGGTAAAGAGAGCGTCACATTTTGATATTCCACTCGGATCACCCCCCTGGTTTTAGTGTAACACGTATTCACGTGATACACAATAGCTGGCAGGGACTACCTGAGATCAGCATCAATTATTTTTATCTTCTCTGCAATTTCGCTGGCTACCTCCCCCGTAACTCTTAACCTGGAAAAGGAAGATTTGAAACGTCTGCGCCTGTTGGCTCGCAAAAAAGGTACCAAATATGCCGATCTAATTAAATCCATAGAGGCCGCCAGGCTAACCCCGCTATATCCGCCGCTTCAGCACGTTCATTTGCCATACGCTGGTTTACAAACCGGCCTTATTAAATTCATCTTGCAGCGCCGGCAAACGAACATGCTCTTTTCGCAAGGCAGCCAGGTATTTTTCCCATTTCCCGCTATAGCCCAGGCGTTCATAGAGGCCCTTTATGCGACGCAAATATCCTGCTGCCTGGCTATAGGTTTTGCGCTGGCGCCGGCTGATAGCCGTTTCTACCATTTCTTGATATAGCGCTATAGCATCCAGGGGCTGTTTCTCCTCGGCGGCCCTGGCCACCTCCACCCTGTAATCACGCCAACCACCAGCCTGAGCGCGGGGTAATAGCTCCAGCGCCCGCTTCACATCACCTTCATACAGGGCAATTTCAATAAGCTTGCCATATTTATCTTTATCTTCCAGCTCTTTAAGTACCCCGGTTCGCACCTCTTCCCAAATGCCAAGCTCCTTGCCTATTTCATGTAAAACTGCATACGATTCAACCGATGGGCTTTGCAGCAATAACGCGCGCTGCCATTTTAACGCTGCTTCCAGGTCGCCGTTTTGACGGCAATGCCCAGCCAGCCATTCCAGGTAGCCTGAATGGGGTTGTTCCGAATTTACCAGCTCTGTTAAAAGGGCAACGCCATATTCCGCCGCACCGGCATCTGTCAGCGCCCGGGCCAGGTTGATTATTATGCCGGGCATTTTTGTAAAGTACTCCTTTGCCAGGGCTACCGCTTCTCCCGGTTTCCCCTCCCTTACCAGCAGAAACATACGTTGCTCTACTGTGCCCAATTCGCGGATTATTTGGCAGGCTTCATCATGCCGGCCGTAATTTTCCCGCCATACAGCCAGAATGTTTACCAGCCTCTGCCTCCCCCAATCTCCGTTTTCCGGTATAAGTTCACGAACGCGTTCCTCCAGAAGTAACCATTCTTCTTCGGTAGCTTGTTCGAGTATGATATCGAAGGCGCCAGGCGCAAAGTCTATGCCTCCCAGCTTGATATCAGCCAGTTCAGCTTCCATAAGAGTCGCCAGCCATTCCTGCCGTGTGTTACTGTCGTAATCGCCTTCGTCCAGGCATTCGCTCAACCCATCCACGCAATCACCAGCAATAGCAGCAATGGCACCATCATAGTCCATCTCCTGCAACTCATCATCGTAACTGGCCGCCAGGCCGTCCAGTACCTCCTGATAAATTGTACCTGCCCCCAGCCAGTCCTCTTTCTGCGCCAGGTTTTCCGCCAGGCTCAATAAATCCCGCAGGTCTGTCTCAATATCGGAAGGCGCCTCGTGGCGCAGCGCCCGCCCCACTTCGCGGCGTACTGACTCAATGTTTACAGAAGACCCGGGCGGCATAGCACCCCTTCTCTCCACCAGCGCCAGCAATGAGGGCTCCCGCTGCACCATTTTTTCGATCAAAGCTATAAGATCTTCCTTGCTGAAAGAAGTAAGCATATCCTCCAGCGAGTTTAGGTCACGGAAGGCGCCGGGTTTGTAAATATATGTAAGCAAAAGGGCTACGATGTGTTTGCAGAACCCGCCGCGGGGGCAGGTGCAGGAGGCTTCGCCGATGCCGTTTTCCTTTAATGCGATTTTTACCATGTATTGTTCATCCTGGGACCCGGAACACTCCCCCCCTAGCTGCATCCCCTGCCGGAAGGGCTCCCGGATGGCTCCCATGGTGTAGTAATGCATCCCGCTCTCAAAACTTTGCTCGCCTGCCAGCTGACGGATATATGCCTCTGTTAAACCGGTTACCATGTCTTTCTCGTCCATAATAAGCATAATAGCCTCCCTTTTCGATATGCTTACTGCCTTTGCTCGTATGTCGTCAGCAGAAGTTCACGCTGTAGGATCTTCGGCAAAAATCCCAATATCCTC
>DFYS01000144.1 GCA_002383405.1 Moorella sp. UBA4076 | reverse complement strand
GTTTTACCGGCAGCCCGTAACGGGTTGATTACAGGTACCATCCTGGGAATCGGCCGTATAATCGGCGATACCGCCATTGTGTGGCTCTGCCTGGGGGGCAGCATGCGCATGACCGGCGGCAGTGATTGGTGGTTGCCGGGCAACTGGGGAACAACCCTGCGCAATAGCGGCAGCACTCTGACCTCCTACATCTTTTATTCATCGCCGGCCGGGGAAGGCAATTCCCCCAACAAAGCCTTTGGGGCGGCCGTTGTCCTCATTATCATTATTCTGCTCCTCAATTTCCTGATCGACTACCTGAGCCGCCGCGGGGAGGTGAAAGAATAAATGCAGGGACAGGCAGTAAAAATTCAGGCCAGCAACATCAATGCCTGGTATGGGCCGCAACAGGTGCTCGATAACATTAACCTGGATATCTACCCGGAAGAAATCCTGGCGATAATCGGCCCCTCCGGATGCGGCAAGAGCACCTTCCTGCGCTGCCTCAACCGGTTGAACGACTTAACCCGCTCCTTTCGCCTGCAGGGGCAGATCCTGGTGGACAACCAGGATGTCTACCGGCGCGATATTAACCTGGCTGCTTTGCGGCAAAAGGTGGGTATGGTTTTCCAGCACCCCAATCCCTTTCCTATGTCTATCTTTGACAACGTCGCCTTCGGAGTGCGGGAAAGCAACGGCCGCGTCAGCAGGGGATATCTGGGGGATATTGTCGAAGAAGCCCTGCGCCGGGCTAACCTGTGGGACGAAGTCAAGGACAAGTTAACGACTTCCGGCCTGGCTCTGTCCGGCGGCCAGCAGCAGCGCCTCTGCATCGCCCGCGTGCTGGCCGTGAAACCGGAGGTCGTCCTACTGGACGAGCCCTGTTCCTCGCTGGACCCGGCTTCGACGGCCCGTATTGAGGAATTACTGCAGGACCTGAAACAACACTTCACCATTGTTATTGTCACCCATAACCTGGGTCAGGCGCGGCGGATATCGGATAGAATGGCTTTTTTCCTCAACGGCCGCCTCGTCGAACACGGTGAAACAGCGTCGATGCTCATCAAGCCGCGGGAAAAAGAAACCGAGGATTACCTGACCGGCAACTTTGGCTAGCCAGCAGGCTAAATCTGACCGCTGGCATCAATCGACAATCCAATGGAGGTCATTCCTATTGAAAGCCCCGCCAGGGGTTTTTTTGTTGGTTGCGCCAAAATTTTCGGGAAGGGATTGATAGGGCCCTTCCATATCAGGGCGGGATCTGTGTTCCTGCGTGATTGGAGAATCCTTTTCCGTGTTGACGACAAAGGGCGGGAGATTTATAATAGCCTTAACTGACAAGACAGATGATAAGACTGTGAAGTGGTCCCGGGGAGCGAAGAACCGGCAGCGCTGACCGTTTTTAATCACCTCAGGAAGGGAGAAACCATGGCGGAACTGATCAGGGAAATAGATAAGCTGAAAAAAGAACGCCAGGCGGTAATCCTGGCCCACAACTACCAGCCGGATGCCGTCCAGGATATAGCGGATTTCGTGGGTGATTCGCTGGCTTTAAGCCGTTACGCGGCGGCCAGCAAAGCGAAAGCAGTGGTCTTAGCCGGGGTACGCTTTATGGCGGAAAGCGCCAGTATCCTGGCGCCGGAAAAAATAATCCTCCTGCCGGACAGCCAGGCCGGGTGTCCCCTGGCTGATAGCATTGATGTCGCTGCCCTGCGGCAGGCTAAAACCAGATACCCGGATGCCGCAGTGGTATGTTATGTTAATACCACGGCAGACGTTAAGGCGGAAAGCGACATTTGCTGCACTTCCAGCAATGCCGTGGCCGTGGTCCAATCCCTGCCTCAACGGCAAATACTTTTTGTTCCGGATCGAAACCTCGCCCGTTTTGTCGCCCGCTTTACGGACAAAGAAATAATCCCCTGGGAGGGCGGCTGCATTACCCATTACCGGGTTACCCGGGAACAGTTGGAGCAGGCGCGGGCGGCCCACCCCGGGGCCGAGGTCCTGGTCCACCCCGAATGCCGTCCGGAGGTCACGGAGGCCGCGGATTTTGCCGGCAGCACCGCGGCCATTATTAAACGTGCCCGCGAAAGTGCGGCTGAGGAGTTCCTTATTGGGACAGAGATGGGCATTCTCTATCGCCTGCAACTGGATAACCCGGCGAAAAAGTTTTATCTTCTGTCTCCTGATCTGGTTTGCCCCGATATGAAGCTTACCAACCTGGAGAAGATCGCCCGATCCTTGCGGGAGATGCAGCCGGCGGTAAGGGTACCGGAGGCTATCCGCAGCCGGGCCTGTCGCGCCCTGGAGCGCATGCTGGCAATTTAACTGAAGCGTAAGCCGCTCTGGCGCCGCCTGCTGTTGGGATTACGAACTCAGCCCGCCATCGTTTGGTCTTCCAGGGCTATTGCTATGAGGGGATCGCCTGGGAGGATGAACAGACGCCCATGCCGCCGGGCGGCACCAACAGAAGGATGAAAATGGTGATATTGTGTGAAGGGTGGTGAGGCAGGTTCCCTTCAGGCGCTGGTT
>DFYS01000122.1 GCA_002383405.1 Moorella sp. UBA4076 | reverse complement strand
TGGCAAGGCTATAGCCGCAAATAGTGCTATCGAGGAATTACAAGCTAAAGCCATCGATTTTATTCACAGCCGTTACCAGGCGGGGGAAAAGATTGACGGCTATGCGGCTTACGTCCTTACCTTGGCGGGAGAAAAGCTGGATGAGACGAAATGGACCAAGGATGGTGTAGCCCTAAAAAGTAGCCTCGAAAAATTAGCCGACATGCTGAGCAATAATAATAGTTTACTTACTTACATTATGGCCACCCAGAATGCCGACGGCAGTTTTGGCCCTTTGGGCAATGATTACGGCACCAAAGCACCGCTGCAGGCCCTGGCCCTGGTGAAACCGGATTTGCCTGTTAACGATGCTGTTTATAGCCAGGTCCAGGACAGCATCAGCAAGGCGGTTTATTATTTTAAGAACCGTTACCAGAATGGCAGCTTGGCCTATGAGGTCAATGGCTGGAACTTTGATTACCGCTGCGTAGAGGCTTTAGCCAACGCCGGTGAAAACCTTTCGGTAGGCGGCTGGGTTTATAATGGTAAATCTTTAAAGGAGGCCGTTATTGCCTCTGCTCAGGTTGCTGCCGACAATTCATCACTAGATGCTGTTTATCTGGCGAAGGAACTAACCGCTCTTCATGCTGTGGATCCGGCTTCAAGTTACATTAACTCCCTTGCAAACGCTATTATTGGCAAGCAAAATACGGACAGCGCCACAGTCTATTTTGGCAACAGCATCTATGACGATGTCACAGTTTTAACCGCCCTGGGCAAAGCGGGTAAGCTCAGTGATATTAACCAGGTCTATGCCCTGAACTACCTTAATAGTTTTAAGCATGAACATAAAGACGGGTGGGGGTATGTCGCCGGGGCGGCCTGGGGTGGTTATTACCCGGAGGAGCCGGATTTAACGGCCCAGGTGCTTACGGCCCTCAGCTACTTCAACGGAGCAGGCGACCCAAACAGCGATGTATATAAAGCCATCCAGGACGGTCTGGCTTACCTTAATGATATCCAGGACGTTGACACTGGGGCTATCCCGGCCCAGTGGGACAGTACTTTTTCCACGGCCGAAACCCTGATTGCCCTGAAATCTTTAGGTAAAACATATGACGACTATGCCGGCGGCAGCTGGGCGAAAAGCTCCCGGACGAAAACGATAGCCCAGTGCCTTCTGGCCTTAAATAGATGGAGTGATACAACCCGAGTAAATAAGCTGGTAAATCTTTTAAAGGACCGGCATTCAAGTAATGGTTTCGATAACAGCGTGTACAGCGACATGTGGGGCTATATTGCCCTGGGTGAGGCCGGGAAGATAAGCGTAATCAATGATGATGCCCGCAATTACATCCTGAGCAAGCAAAGCGTGGCCGAAGCCACTTATGGCGCCTGGGGAGAAATGTGGGGTGGCACTTTTTACCCTGACTTTATGTCTACCGCCCAGGCGATCCGGGCCTTGACTTATCTGCCAGGGTATCAAGAAAATGACCCGCAGATCCAGGCTATTAATAAAGGCCTTGCTTATTTGCAGCAATGGCAGCAGGATGACGGCAGTGTTTACACCACCGAGCCTTATCCCGACGATCCCGTAGTGGATACAGCTGAAACGATTATCACCCTGAAAAAATTAGATCAGGATCCCCTCGGCTGGAAAAGCAACCAGGGGCTATCTCCTGTATCCTATATGATGCTCAAGGCCCTGAACGAAGACGGCAGCAGTTTCGGTGCCTCGAAAAATGTTTTGGACGCCAGTGAGGCCCTGTATACTTATCTTCTTTTGCAAGGTGCGGTTAACCCCACCACATCCCTGGGTCTGACTATCAACCCGGCAACAGCCACTGTAAATGTCAGCGGCCAACAGAAGTTTCAGGCCGCAATAAACTATTTTGACGGCAACAGTATCAACGTTACTAACAAAGCCGCCTGGTCCGTGGGTGATACCGGCATTGCCAGCGTTTCTGTTTCTGACAGCGTCTATGATGTCCTGGTCACCGCCCTGAAGGCCGGACAGACGGTGGTTACAGCCACTTACGCCGGGCTGACGGCGACGGCCAGTCTCACCGTGACGGCGCCGGCAACGTCACCAGGGCAAGAATATAATACCTGCACCGTCCGTATTGCCGTGGTGGGCATGAATGACGAAGTGCTCTACGGCGGCCCCCCCGACGGTTCAGTCACCGTGAGCAAAGACGGCAAATGGGGCCTGACGGCCCTGGGGGCTCTGCACGCCACCGGCCTTGATTACGTTGAAGAAAACGGCTTTGTCAAAAGTATCGACGGCCTGGAAAACAGCGGCATGAACGGCTGGATGTATAATGTCAACGACAGGGCACCTATGGTAGGAGCTGCCCAGCAGGAAGTTCAGGACGGCAACACGGTTATCTGGTGGTACAGCACGGACATCAACTCTCCTGGACCGACCTGGGAAAGCCTGCAGAAAGGCAATGCGCCCGTGCCGCCGGCAACTACCACGCCGGCCGACCTGAAGGAGCAGAACAAGAAACTCCCCGCCAGCCTGCAGGTCTCCGACGCCGCCCTGGATACCCTGACCAAAATCGCCCAGTTGCTGGGCCTGAAAGAGAATACAGACGAAGTCGGGCCTTTAAACGAAGTTAAAAAGGCGGTAGCCGTTGCCGGCAGCGACCAGCCCCTGAGCCGGGAAGTATTGGCGACCCTGAAAAAGGATCTCGCCCAGAATAAAATCGACCTGGCCCAGAAGGTTGCGGCCGCAGCGGGTGCAACTATAACTGATAACAAAGAAGAAGTCGCCCTGGCCATCCCGGGCGGGGCTTTGACGCAGGACGTAGAGATAACCATTAAGAAGAATGACTTTACAGGGAGTCCCGGCAATGGCGGTGGAAATAAGGCCCCGGCCGCGCCGCCGGCAGGTTACCGGCCTGTTTCGGCAGCGTACCACTTTGGCCCCGACGGCACCACCTTTGCTGTCCCGGTAACTATAACCCTGAAGGTCGCCCTGCCGCCCCTGGCCCAACCAGAGAACCTGGCCCTGGCCTGGTATGATCAGGCAAAGGGTGATTGGGTGGCCATCCCGGCCGTGTTCGACGTGGCGAAAGGCTTAATCCTGGCCCGGGTCAACCACTTCTCCGACTACGCCGTGTTTGTCCGGGAGGCCAGGAAGTCCTTCGTAGACGTAACACCAGCTTCCTGCGGCTGGGCCCAGGCTGCGATTGAAGAACTGGCCGGGGCCGGCATCGTGGCCGGGGTGGACGGCAGCCACTTCGAGCCGGGCCGGGCGGCGACCAGGGCGGAGTTTGCCAGCCTGCTGGTCAAGGCCCTGGGCATGGAGGCGAAGCAGGGAGCTAAAAGCCCCTTTAAGGACGTAAAAGATGGCGCCTGGTACGCTGAGGCGGTTACTACCGCCGCCGCCAAGGGCCTGGTCAAAGGGTATGAGGACGGCAGCTTCCGCCCGGAGAAGACCATTACCCGCGAGGAAGTGGCGGCGATGCTGGTGCGGGCCATGAACCCGCCGGCAACAGAGGAGAAACTGACCTTTAAGGATAGCGACAGTGTTTCCGCCTGGGCCAGGAACAGCGTGGCCGTGGCTGCCGCTAACGGGTTGGTTAAAGGCTTCACCGACGGCAGCTTCCGGCCGGGGGCTGCCGCCAGCCGGGCCGAATGCGCGGTGATGGTCTACAGGATGTTAGTAGCTGAATAGATGTTAGAGGAATGATTAAAACGGTGGGGAGCACCGGCGTGACCCGGGTGCTCCTCACCAGTGCTTTAGTTCTCTGGCAGGCACCAAGAAGCAGGACCCGGTGTTTTAAAAATTCCGCGGCGTTTGCAGCGAAAGCTCTATGTTTTAAAAACCCGGCCTTATAGGCATGGCGAGGGATGTTAAATGCCGAAAAAAATATTCTACCTGGTGGCGGCCCTGGTAATCATGGCAGCTTTAATCGGCCCGGCGGTATGGCGGCAGCAAACTGCCGGCACCGGGCCTGGCAATCCGGCTCCGGCTCTCACCCAGGGACAGGTTGCCCCATCGACGGAGAATCCCGCGGCCAGCTCTACTCCAGAGAATACCGGCGGTCAAGCCCCGGCAACCCCAACGCCGGCGGCCGTAGGGAAGAACACGGGAGATAACGGTGTAACTGCCGGGGGAAAAGGAGCTACTGCGGCTGATTCCCCGGGGGGTACCACTACGCCATCCCAGGCCGGCGGCCAGACTGCTGCCGGTGCTGCAAAACCGGACGGGTCCGGCAGCAATAGTGCCCCGGCCGGAAACGAAAACAACGCCCCGGCTCCCCCCGCGCCCCCTGCCCCTGAAGGCTGCCAGGTGGGGATTGCTGTCATTGGCCTGAAGGGGCAGATCCTTTTCGGCCCTGCCGTGGTAACCGTTAAGAAAAATAATAAATGGGGCCTGACCGCCCTGGGCGCCCTGGACGCCACCGGCCTGAAATACAGTATGAACCCGGTTTACGGTAATTTTGTCCAGAGCGTCGCCAGCCAGGCCAATAAGGGCATGGGCGGCTGGATGTATAAGGTTAACAACGAGACCCCGTTGGTGGCAGCCAGCGACAAAAAGATTAGCCCCGGCGATAATATTATCTGGTGGTATAGCGAAAACATAAATAATTCCAGTCCTGCCTGGGAGGGCTTACAAGCAGCTGCACCTTAATTTTAACTTGCCGGTCATGCCCGGCAAGCATAACCATACAGAGAAACAAAATGGAAATAGGGCTATTTTTGCAATAGGGAAGGCGAAGATATGTTAAAGCACCGGATTTCCAGTTTGTTATTACTGCTTTGTCTCTTATTTTTATTTAGCGCCAGCGCCGCCATACCCGCTTGGGCGCTAACTACCAGGGACAGAGCGAAGCAACCATTAAACAACGCTGCCGGTTATTTGTTACACAGGGAGAAAACCGCCGGCGTTTTGTCCCCCTGGAGCTATATAGCCCTGGCAGTAGCCGGCAGGGATTTAAAAAGCACGCAGGTCAACCAGGTTTGTACGAAAATGCTGGCGGCAGCTACCCAGTCCGGGGAAATGAATGATTATGCCACCCTGGTCCTGACTGTTCTGGCTGCCGGGGGAAACCCCTATGATTTTCAGGGTCAGGACCTTATAAAAAAGATCCAGGGGGCGCAGCTCACCAGCGGCAAGTTTGCTGATAATATCCTGCAGGGTGGTGAAGATTTACTTAATGCCCACCTCTGGGCCATCCTGGCCTTATATGCCGCTGGCGCTGACATTCCCGATAAAAGCAGGGCGTTAGATTGGCTTATAGCCCGGCAGCACGCCGACGGCTCCTTTTACTGGGACGCTACCAATAAAGACACGTCCGATGTGGATTCTACCGGTATGGCCTTGATGGCCCTGGGCGCTTCAGGTGTGCCGCATGACAGCCCGGTTGTGCAGAAGGCAGTGGTGTACCTGGCCAAGGCCCAGCAAGAAAATGGCGGCTTTGCCTCCTGGGGGGCGGAAAACCCGGAAAGCTGCTATATGGTTATTGAAGGTCTAACTGCAGTTGGCCTTGACCCCCTGCAGGAGAGTTTTAACAAAGCAGGCGGCGATATTTTAACCGCCCTGCTCCGCTTTCAGTTGCCTGACGGTTCCTTCGCCCATCTTGCCGGCACGGGCAGCAATGAAATGGCCACTTACCAGTCCCTGATGGCTTTAACGACTATCTTAAATAACCAGACTTTTTTTGAACGGTTGAAGGAAAAAGGCAAAACCCTCCTGAATCCTCCCCAACCGGACGTGGCCCCCAGAGGAGCCCATTTCCTGGTCGGCAATAGGCGGTATACCGTTGTGAGTGGTGACCAGCAGCAGGTAAAAGAGATGGACGCGGCCCCCTTTATCGAAAATGACCGCACCTATGTGCCCGTGCGTTACCTGGCCTATGCCCTGGGTGTGACCGATAAGGACATTAGCTGGGACGAAAAAACAGCGACGGTTAAATTAACCATGGGTGACGTCACGGTAACCCTGATTATCGGGGATACCAACGGTTATATCAACAGCCGGATCACGTCGATAGGGGCAGCTCCCCTGCTGCGGAATGGCCGCACCTATCTGCCAGCCCGGTTTGTGGCAGAAGCCTTTGGTTATCAAGTTAACTGGGAGGAAACCTCCCAGACGGTCAGCCTTAAAAATTAAGCTCTTTAGCCTGTAGTAATTTTAAGTGGCGAAACAACCCTCGCCCGAACGACATGACCCGGGCACCAATCAAGTCAGGCGGTTTAATACCGCCACCAGCGCAAGCATGAAAATGGAGGACTGCACTGCCCATGTTCGAGCAATTCTTCTATCAGGAGAAAGGCCTCTTTTTGCAGAGCCTGCACCCGGCGG
Source organism: Moorella sp. UBA4076 (assembly GCA_002383405.1). Classification (GTDB taxonomy): domain Bacteria; phylum Bacillota; class DSM-521; order Neomoorellales; family Neomoorellaceae; genus Neomoorella. The sequence continues at coordinate 20,231 of DFYS01000122.1, read as the reverse complement.
CAGTCCTAACCTACCTGGGCGTTCTCCTGGTGCTGGCCCTCATCTTTACCAACCCCCTGTACTTACTGGGGTTATTGCTGGTCGTGGTCCTGACCATCAGCGCCGCCCGGGGCCTGGCGACGTGGGAGACTTACTTCCGATTGAGCTTAGGGATGATGCTGCTGGTGATCCTCATTAACCCGCTGGTAGTCCACGCCGGGGAGACCATTATCTGGCGGGGGCCGCGCCTGCCGGTTTTCGGCCCCTTGACTGTTTCCCTGGAGGCCATCGCTTACGGCGCCGCCATGAGCGTGCGGCTGTTAACCATCATCAGCGTTTTTTGCCTCTATAATCTCATCGTCCACCCGGATAAGGTCTTAAGCCTGCTGGCGCGGTTGGCTTCCCGGTCGGCATTGGTGCTTTCTCTGGCGACCAGAATGTTTCCGGCCATGATGCGGCAACTGGAAAATATCCGGGAAGTTCAGGTGATGAGGGGCGTCAATTTCAACGCCGGGAGCTTAAAAGAAAGGCTGCCCAAATATGCCGGCCTGATTAACATCCTCCTGCTGTCTTCCCTGGAAGACTCCCTGGAAATAGCTGAAGCCATGCAGGCGCGGGCCTTTGGCAGCGGCCGGCGCACCTGTTACCAGCGCGATGCCTGGCGGCCACGGGACAGCCTCTGCCTGGGGGGGAGCCTCCTGGCCCTGGCACTAGCGGTTTATGGTCAGGTTAAAGGTTTCAGCACCTTTGCCTTTTACCCGCAGCTAGGCTATTTAATTAACAGCCCCGGGACGATCATCATCTTGATCATTACCCTGCTTGCTTTATCAATACCGGTAGTTTTAAGCTGGGGGTGGCAGCATTGGCCTTATTTCAAAGCGAGAATCTGATTTACTACTACCCGGAGAGGGAAAGTCCGGCCTTAAAGGATATTAATTTGTGCATTGCAGAAGGGGAGTTCCTGCTGGTCATCGGCGGGTCGGGCTCGGGCAAGTCCACCCTGGCGCGGGTGCTGGCCGGCCTGGTACCGGACTTTTACGGCGGCCGTTTTGGCGGCCGGGTTTATTATGCTGGACAGGATATCAGGGAGATGGACCGGCGGCAACTCGCCCGGGAAGTGGGGATCGTCTTCCAGGACCCGGAAAAGCAGCTGGTGATGACCAGCGCCGAGGCCGAGATCGCCTTCGGCCTGGAGAATCTAGGCCTGCCCCCGGCAGAGATGTCCAGACGGGTAGCCGAGGTCTTGAATTTCCTGGACCTGACGGAGGTGAAGCAGAAATTTACCGCCCATCTCTCCGGCGGGCAAAAGCAAAAACTCGCTCTGGCCGCTGTCCTGGCCATGCAGCCGCGGGTGCTGGTCTGCGACGAGCCCACCTCCCAGTTAGACCCGGTGGCAGCCGAGGAATTTCTCAACCTGGTCAAACGGTTAAACGAGGAATTGGGCCTGACGATAATTCTCATCGAGCAGCGGCTGGAAAGGTGTTTTCACCTGGCCGACCGGGTAGTGTACATGGATGGCGGCCAGATCATATATGAGGGAACGCCGGCGCAGTTCGCCCGCTGGGCGGCCCCCCGGGAGATTCCCTTTATCCCCCCCGTGACCCGCCTTTTTGCCAGCAGCGGCAACGGCTTTTCCGCCATTCCTGTTACTGTCAAGGAAGGGCGCCGGTTGCTGCGGTCTAATTTTAATTGCCGGGAGCTTCCTGATCCCACGCCAATACGGCATGACAACCCGGGCGTGCCGGTTTTGCTGTCAAGCAGCAGGGCGGCGTCCGGGAAGCAGCGGGCAGTAAAGGGCAGCACCAGGGAGCCGGTTTTATCCCTGAGCAAGGTATGGTTCGCCTATCCGGACGGCAAGGAAGCCCTGCAGGATGTAAGTGTGCAGGTTGCTGCCGGTGAGCGGGTGGCAGTCCTCGGGGCCAACGGTGCCGGTAAATCAACCTTATTAAAAACCATGGCCGGCCTGTTAAAACCCGGACGCGGCCGGGTGCTGGTCCAGGGGCGCGACGGCGGGATTGCTTATCTTTCCCAGAATCCCAACGATTACCTTTTCCAGGATACAGTAGAGGAGGAACTGCTGTTTACCCTGAATAATTTCGGCTTAGCCGATGACGGCGTTGTTGATGAACTTTTGGCGCAGCTGGGCCTGGCATCCTGCCGCCGGGTAAATCCCCGCGACCTGAGCGGCGGCGAGCGCCAGCGGGTGGCCCTGGCCTCTATCCTGGTAACCCGGCCCCGGCTCTTGCTGCTGGATGAACCCACCCGGGGCATGGATTATCGTTTGAAGGAAGAACTGGGCGCAATCTTAACGGCCCAGAATCAAAGGGGAGCCGGCGTGCTCCTGGTCACCCACGACGTGGAGTTTGCCGCCGCCTACGCCACCCGGGTGCTGATCCTGGCCGCCGGCCGGGTCGTTGCCGACGGCCCGAAACACCAGGTCCTGGGCCAGTCGCTTTTTTATGCCACCCAGATTGGCAAAATGTGCCGCGGCTATGTCGACGGCGTCCTGACCTTACCGGAGGCCCTGGACCGGCTAACACCCGTACAGCCGGCCAGGCAGGCGGTATCGGTTTAGGCTGGCAGGAACCATTCGTTCAATAGGCCCTTATTTTCGAACATCTTCGCCGGTGAAAAAGGAATAACGCCGTAGGTTTATGTTCCAGCTATTCCGAGTCAGGTGGGCTTAAGCGCGGGGAATTATCCGGGCATATCACCCTGGCACTAACCAAACCTCGGCTTGATCGCCGGGCAGAAGATGCGACACGGGACCAGATAGTAAAATGCCTGAAGACTATTTAGCGGATCAATTAATGGAGGCTAAAGCATATGCTCGCTTGCCGGAAGATCCTGTTTCCGCTGGCCCTGATGCTGATCCTGGGCCTGCTGCTGGCCAGCATTAAGATCAATGCCTTGCTCTGGGGTCAGGGGTGGGGGTTGCTGGCTTCGGTGATAATTATTATCGCCCTGGCTCTCCTATATTGGGGCTTTGAACAGGGCCGGGTTTCTACCCGGGAAGTGGCTGTCATCGCCATGCTGGGCACCATCGCCGCTGTCAGCCGTGTGCCCTTTGCCGGGTTGCCCAATATCCAGCCGGCCACCTTTATGGTGATTATTGCCGGTTTTGTTTTTGGGCCGCGGGCCGGATTTATGGTCGGCTCTACGGCGGCCCTGGTGTCGAACTTTTTCCTGGGGCAGGGACCGTGGACACCCTGGCAGATGTTTGCCTGGGGGCTGGCCGGCACTACGGCAGGCATGATGCCGTTTATCTTCCCCCGAACAGGTGCCCGAGTAATGACGGCATTTTGCTTCCTGTGGGGCTATCTGTTTGGCTGGATTATGAACCTGTGGACCTGGACGGGTTTTATCTATCCCTTGAACTGGCAGTCATTTATGGCTACTTACGCCGCCAGCTTCGGGCTCGATACCCTGCATGCCCTGAGCAACGCCGCCTTTTACCTCATCTTTGGCCCCAGCTTTGTCAAGATACTGCAACGTTATCGCCGCAAACTGGCAGTAACCCTGCTGCCGGCAGAAATCCGGGAAAAGGCTTCCAGTATGACTGGCATGCTTTTTTAATAGTAGCATCATATTAGGCGGCAGGCCGGGGAGGGAGGCCTGGAACTCGACCACGAGAGCTATCTAACCCAGCTGCAGCACATTCAGGACGAGCCGGACCTGGTGGTCCTGGCCGCCAGCCTCATCCACCTGTGGGACGAATATGAATGGGGGTTGCTCCCGGGCGAAGCGATTATCGCTACGGGGATCAGGCTATTGCAGGGATATTGTAGCGGGGAAGCACTTTTGGCTGCGGTGGACGAAGGGGATCCGGCCGGTACTTTGAGCAGCCTGTTTATCAGAGTGATAAATCGCGTTATTGCTGACAGGATGGCTGGTTAACCCATTTCCAGCGTCAGGTTGGCCAGAGCACACCCAAGACGGTATAGGGCAGCGCCCTCGCCCAGATCCTCACTGTCTGCAAGGCGGTATACCAGACCCAGTGCACCGCCCGGTCTTCTTCCTAACGGGGGCTAAAAAGCCGCTGCCTGCAGAGATATATCGCTTCCTTGTACGGGTCCTACGGGTATCACATAGGGGCCAAAGCTGCTCTCCATAATTAATGCTTCCACTCCGTAAACTGCACCGATATTATCCCGCGTGACTACTGCCCGTGGTTTCCCTGCCGCATAGATCTGACCATCTTTCAACATCACCATATAATCCGAAAACCTGGCGGCCAGGTTTAAATCGTGAAGCACCATGATCACTATGTGTTTTTGCCGGTGCGCTAAAGCTTTTACAACTTCCAGGACCTCCAACTGGTGCCTGATGTCCAGGCTGCTGGTGGGCTCGTCAAGGAGAAACACTTGTGGTTCCTGAGCCAGCGCCCGGGCAATAAAAACCTTTTGCTTTTGGCCGCCGCTTAACTCCGCCAGTGAGCGCTGGGCCAATTCTCCCATGCCCATAAATTTTAACACCCTGGCAACCACTTCTAGATCATGCCGGGTAACTCCCCAGGTAAGATGGGGTTTGCGTCCCATAAGTACTGTTTCCAGGACCGTAAAAGGGAAAATTTCCACGCCGTTTTGGGGGACATAACCTGCCATCCGGGCTAGCTCCCGGGGCCCAAGGCGGGTCATTTCCCTGCCGTCTAAAAAAACGGCCCCGCTTTTAGGGATAAGCACCCGGGCCAAGCACTTGAGTAAAGTGCTTTTCCCGGAACCGTTTGGTCCGGCTATACATACCATTTGTCCGGGAGATATTTCCATGCTTACGCCCTGCAGTACGTCATGGCTGCCGTAGGAAAAATGCAGGTCTTGAATAAGCATTTTCATTAAAATCACCTCGCATTTAGAGCGGCGACAAGTTCCTTGAAAAATACGGGGAACCTGTCGCCGTTCTTTTATTTTCCCGGGTAAACCCAGGTGCCGCGCAACTCCTCGTTACAGAACTTTTTCAGCATCTCCCGGTGGATTGCTTCCGGGTTGATGTCTTTAAAAAGATCGGGGTGGAGCCACCTGGCCAGATACCAAATCCCAGCCGCATTTCGCGGCGTAGTCATAAAGTTTCCCATGATATATACCTGGTTATTTTTTACTGCCTTGGTATCTTTAAGCCCGGGACGCGAGCAGATTTCTTCATAAATGGCCTTTAAGCTAGCCGTATTGCTAACATCGAAGCCTATCTGGTCGCTTTTCCAGACAAACTTGATAATAACATCGGGATTTTCTTTTAAAACCCATTCGGAATTGATTACCGGGTGGCCGGACGTGTTTTCTTTGATAATACTGGTACCACCTGCCTTTTCAATTAACCGGGTTTCTTCCCTATCTTTACCATAGGTCATCCATTCACCCGGACCTTCCAGGTATACCTTGGGTTTTTGTCCCGGAGACAACCCTTTTACCCGCTCGTTTACCGCCTGGTATTGCTTCTCCATATACCCGAGGAGTTCATTCGCTCGTTTTTCCTGGTTGAAGATCTGGCCGAGGCTGGTTATTGAAGGCAGCAATTTTTTAGCACCCATCCCATAACCTAAAATTACAGGAATACCTGCTTGCTCAAACTTGGTTAACACTTCCGGCTTAAAATCCCAGGCAATTATTAGATCCGGTTTTAGCGAAATGATTTTTTCCAGGTCCGGTGTATTTGTTTCGCCGACGGAAGGAACCGCTAATACATAAGGCGGCCATTTCGTTTCGACTTTTGTCTTATCATTGACACCAACAACGGTTTTTTCTACCCCTGATGCTTTGATTATTTCTGTCAGCACACCGTTAGATGTTTGCAGGGCTATCACCCTTTCCGGGGGACACTTTACCTCTACCTGGCGTCCTTTTAAATCAGTAACTGTAATTGTCTTTTTTGCCGGCGCCTTTTCTGATGTTGTAACCTGGCCGTTCTTTTGCCCGCAGCCGGCAAGGATTGATAAGAGCATCACTGTGATGATTAAGATCCCAACACTTCTCTTCACCTAAAAATCCCCTTTCTGGTTTTTGTTTTACTTTTTACCTATTTAGCTTAGCGCGAACTGGAACTCCACCACCCCCGTTTTCTCTTTATCAGCAGGTACATAAAAAAGGGAGCGCCAATTAATGAGGTAATAATCCCTACCGGGATTTCTATGGGGGCCATGACGGTACGAGCCAGAGTATCAGCAACTAGCAGTAGTAGCGCCCCCAGCAAACAGGAAGAAGGAATTAAAAAACGATGGTCGTTGCCGATAAACATCCGGCAGATGTGCGGCGCTACCAGTCCGACAAAGCCAATAATGCCGGTAAAAGCCACAGTGGCCGCTGCTGCCAGGGTGGAGGCTGTCAGACAAATCAAGCGTAAACGGCTTACCTTTACTCCCAGGCTGACGGCTATCTCTTCCCCGGCGATAAGGGTATTTATATCCCAGGAGTAACGCAATAAAACAGCCAAACATAGCAGTACCAGGGGAAATAGCAACCTCACCTGGTCCCAAGTGGCCCCCCACATGCCCCCCATGAGCCAGACTACCAGATCTTTTAAAACTTCAGGCGCGGCCAGGTATTTTAAAGCCGAAACCCCTGCCGCAAAAAGATAACCCAGGGCCACCCCTCCCAGTACTAGCGTTTCAGGGCCTATCCCTTTTATCTGAGCGATACCATATACTAGAATCATGGTGATCGTACCAAAAATAAAAGCATTAGCAGCGATTACATACTTTCCTGCCACACTAAAGGCCGGGCCTAAAATACTCGTCCCCAGGACGATAGCCAGAGCTGCACCAAAGGCAGCGCCGCCGGATAGCCCTAAAGTATAGGGGTCAACCAAGGGATTACGTAAAATGCCTTGCATCACCGCTCCCGCGCCGGCAAGGCTTATCCCGGTAACTATAGCCAGGAAAATGCGCGGCAGCCTTAAATCCATCACCACTGTATCCGCTAAACTATTACAAGAAGCAGGTGGGGCCAGAATAAGTTTGTGGGCAATAACCCGCCCAACCTCGCCAATTGTTAAAGAAGCCGTTCCGGTACAAACGGAAACCAATGTCATGGCCACTAAAAGAAAGGCCAGGCAACCCAGAAGGGTTACCTTTTTGATAACATCCTGGGCGTATATCTTTTGTATATCTAAGTTATCCACTACACGTGCGGTATCGGTTTTTGTATCTGCTATAAGCATTGGACTTGTACCTCTACACTGTCGCTTTTAAAGTGAAAACGGCGGTCAGGCAGCGTTCATCATATTGGCCGGGGACACCTTTTTGCGGATCGGCATAACTGGTCAGGAACATCCAGCGACCCTTCGCAAATGGGAAACGCGCGATTCCTTGCGCGTTCGTACTGGCCGTATAAGGAGAGGGATTGCCGGCGCAGAAAGCCTGCACTGATATGCCTGTTAAGGGTCGGCCTTCGTAAAGCACCGCTACCTCTAATTGCCGATGGGCCGGGGGTTGGGGTACAATCTCTAGCTCCAAGCCCAACGGACCCGGCCAGGGGTAATCTGTTTCAACGCTTATGAAGGTCTTGGCAAACTGGTAAGAATAAAACGAGCTTGTAATCTCTATGCCCGGATGGTCGGTACGCGGGCCGCGCAGGTGGCGGCCATCCCGGCCGATGCTCCATATTTTTCCGTCATACTCACATAAAAGGGTATATACACCCCATTCGCCGGGTACAAAGGCGACGGCAAGCTCTTTTTCGCCGGCATCTACAGTCAGGGGAACTTTCCTGCCTCCAGGGGTAACCAGCCAGACACCAGTTCGCAACGGATCAGCCTTTCCCTGGACAATAAAGTTGTGGCCAAACCTGATCCGGGCAGTTAACTCTTCACCGGCCCTTGCCCGGTACGGGCATTCGATCCAGATGTTATGCGGAGCCATGTCCACACCCTCCGCGCTTAAACCCGCTGATCAGGTAGGTTACTGCCTTGCTGTCGGGGAGAAGGGGGAGGGTTTCAGCCTGCACATTGGCAAACCCGGCATCCTCAAAAAATGCGGCCACCGCTAACGGTTCAAGGTCCCTATTCAGTGGCAACTTTTCTTCAATTTCCAGGGGATAGTGATGGCCCACAGTGCCGCTGCGGTGGGGCGAGAAATCGGCAAGAACCCTTCCATATGGCTTCAATACCCGGTACCATTCGGCCAGGATCCGGTGGGGCTCCGTTAGGGTCCACAGCACGTGCCGGGCTACTACCACATCAAAGCACGCGGCAGTAAAAGGGAGCGTTTCTGTTTCCGCTTCGATAATGGCAATCTCCAGACCTGCCTCACAGGCCTTCGCCCTGGCTTGTTCGAGCATGGTGGTCGACCAGTCAATCCCCGTCACAAAGTGGTCCATTTCTGCCAGGAGCAAGGCTACAAATCCTGTACCGGTACCCACGTCCAGCACGGCCAGCGGGCCGGAACCCAGTTGGGCAAGGATTTTCGTCCATCGTTCCTTTTCGGCAGGACTTTTGGTACCGTGACCGCCCGTATGGTCATAATGATAACCTTTTGTATTCCATCGTTCCTGCATCACCTGACGTAAATTGTTCATTCTCTTTCCCCTCCAATTTTAGCATCCCTTGACAAAAGTCTTGCTTCTAACCTGGCACCTTAACACCCCCAGAAAAAATTAAGGAGGTCAGCTTACATCGTGTAAGCTAGACCTCCCTGGTCTATCCATTGATTTAAGGTTTTTGTAGAGCTGGAGTTCAATAACTAAACTATTGCCTCCATGACAACTGTACGTCTTTATTTATTCGCTTTTGCTTTTGAAAATCCTGCAGGTGTAGAAAAAAATTATCAGAACAGGGCGATCCTATAAGCATTGCTTTTCTGTAGCAACCATAGTATCCTAAGCATGTAACAGGGGGTGTTATATCAATGGCCATTACCAAAGTAATGCATATACGGTTTCCAGAGGATATAGCGACACACCTGGATGCTTTTCTCCAATGCCAGGGCATGAGCCGGAGCAAGTTTATCACTGAAGCCGTAGCCGAAAAGCTACGCCGCGAGACACAAGTCCAAAAGCTCAAAGAAACCCGCGGTATCCTGGCTCCAGAAGACGTACCGGAATGGTTTAACACCTCAAGTTCGAAATGGGTGCAGAAAATCCGGGAGCAAGAGAGGGACATCTCTTGGCGGCCTTTTTAATCGATACCTGCGTGCTTATTGATCACCTCACGGGAAGACTGGCGCAACCCGTTTCCGAATGGCTGGAGCAGGCGGCATGTTCCGGCGCTTTGGCCACCAGTGTAGTAGTATACCACGAGCTTTTGACCGGCACGAAAAGCCAAAAAGCGCAGGTAGCCATAAAAACCCTATTAGGAACCTGGGCGCTTTTTCCCGTTGACCGGGCGGTCGCTGAAAAGGCCGCGGCGCTGCGACGCGAGCGGGCTGCCCGGGGAAAACCTGGGGGAATGGCCGACAGCCTTATCGCCGCTACGGCTGAACTCCACAGCTTCAAGGTGGTAACGGCCAACCTAAAGGACTTTCCCGGCGCGCTGGCCCCGGAAGAGGCAGTTACCACCCAAATTTAGTGGAAAAAATGGTCACAGGGTGAAAACCATGGAGGGAAGCATGGTGGCTGTTACGGCGTCCATCTTGAAGATCACCGCGCCGCATTCTTCCGTTTTTAAACGGGAGTAAGGCGCGGCCAGGGTTTTCCTGGTCTTCCATCTACGTTTATGTTATCATAGAGGCATCAAGAAAAAGCGTCAGGAAACAGGGGAGTGATCCGTATGCCCCACCTGCACGGCTTCTGCAAAACCCTGCGCCTGCCGGTGCTGGTGCCCGCCCCGATAACAAACCAGTTACAAGCCACTACCGACCTTTTCCGACAAGTGGTGGAGTATTACCTGCGGGTGTTTGCCGAGCACCTGGAGGTATTAGACAATCCCCGGTGGCTCGGCATAGCAGAAAAGCTCACTCATCGCACAATAAAGAACCCTGCGCCCCTTTACCANNGCCATCGCGGCAAGCTATGGCCTGGCCCTGGCCTGGCGGGAAAACTACCGTCGCTGGCAAAGGGCAAAATCGAGCGCTGAAGAGAGAAATGAGCGCCGGGCAGCGGTCGGGAAGAAGCCCATCCGCTTCACGGAAAGGCCGCCCCAGTTCCCCGAAACCTCACGGTCCTGGCTGACATACTACGGCACCGAATTCAAGGTGCTGGACGAGCGGCATCTGTTGTTCAAAGTCGCAACGGGTACTACATACATCTACCGTAAAGTTGCCCTGGCCAGTCCGTGGGAGATCCCGGCGGGGTATGCTGCAGGTTCCCCCACCTTGGTGCAGAAAAAGAACGGCTGGGAAGTGCATATACCCCTTTTCCTGCAAGAAAGACGGGACTTGCGCCCGGCGGCGGCGCTGATGCAAGACAAGGATATCCGTATCCTGGCCGTTGACCTCGGGCTTAACCACCACGCGGTAATGACCATCCAGGATGCTGAAGGCAGGGTCCTGGCCACGGAGTTTATCTCCGGGGCTAAAGACAGCCACCTTAGGAAGCAGTACCTGGAAAGAATCGTCCGGCTGCAAAAGGAAACCGGAATTATCCCTGAAGGCGAACGGTTTGCTAAAGACCTGTGGGACAAAGTTAAAAACCTGGTGGGCGACATCGCCCACCAGGTATCCCGGCGCATCGTAGACTTGGCGGCGCAACACGGCGCCAAAATAATCGTCTTTGAGCATCTTAAAAACCTGCGCCCGGAGAAAGGGACGCGTTCCCACCGGATGAACCAGAAGCTGGGTTACTGGGTCAAAGGCCGCATCTTTCAGTACACCCAATACAAAGCACTGCACCAGGGGATTATCGTTTGTCGCGTTAACCCCAGGGACACCTCCAGGCGCTGCCCGAACTGCGGTTTATTAAGCATAGAACGCTATTTGCCGGGAAAACCCCATGGAGTAACCCTGGCACAATGTTCCAACTGCGGCTTGCACGGCGTTCACGCCGACTGGCTGGCCACCAGAAATATCGGCCAGAAGTTCCGGTTACGCTATGCTTAAGCCCCCGTCAGCAATGGCGGGGCGTCTGCGCCGGCTATATGCCGGCGCAGATCAGGCTCGAACCCGCTGGTGTTTGCACCCGGTAAGATACGGCACCTATAAGTGGAGCCTACGGCTCGATCACTTTGGTGCACGCGTACCCGGGGCAGGCACGAAGTTCCGGGAATTAACCCGGAAGCCTCTGACTTCAGTCAGGGGAGGTTCACACATAGGTGGACAGAAAGTAGTAAAAGCAGGATGGTACTTAGTACCACCCTGCTTGTTTTTTCGTGGGTCCGCAATACAACAAAAAGTTTGTTCGTAGAGAGTAACTTAAGCAGGAAAAATCGACCCTGTGTCGAACAATTATTCTATAGCTTAAACATTAATTACTTCTCGACAGGTAGTAAAGGAGTTGGTAGAATGAAGCTAGAAGTAGAAAACGCATCAACAGAATTAAAGGCCAAAGAACGTTTGCCCAATTACTGGGACCTGGGTGACAAGGCAGCGGCCACCCATTTTACCAGGGATTTTCTCAAGTTTCTGCTACCCGGCCTGGAACCCCGGGAAGTAACCCTGCTCGATAAAGAAAACGTGAAGGAAACCTTTCGCAGCTGGGTAGAAAGTGACCATGTGGTAAAAATAGTCCTTGGAAACGGCAGCAGCATCGGCGTCCTTCAGGAATTCCAGCATTCCCATGACCCAAATATCTGGGAGCGGATGTGGGAGTATGCCGTGCTGTTAAAGCGTAAACACGGATTGACCATCCTGCCTATACTGGTAGATTACAACAAAGAAAGAACAGAGGGTAAGCCCGTAACCTGGCAGACGTACCCCATGATGCAGCTAGGACTGCCGGAAACTACCGTTGCCATTGCCACCTTTACCTGCCTGGTATTTAAGGTGAACCGTCTTAAGGATGCTGAGCTGCTGAGCAGCAATCAACCTGGGATATGGCCGCTGTTGCCCTTTACGCGGACCCAAATGACCCCCGGTGAGATGGTCACTGCCATAGCCCGGAGGCTGGTGGCACTCAAGGTAGAACAAGAATACATAGACAAGATTCTTACCATGCTTGGCTATTACCTGGAGGGCATGTACAGCCCCCAGGAGCTGGAAGAATTCAACGAAACCCTGCGGAGGTGGAAGGAGATGTCCCTGCAACTGAAGTATATCGGCAGGCCGTGGCGGGAAGAAGGGAAGCTGGAAAGTACCAGGGAGGCTATTATTGAAGTCCTGGAAGAGCGCTTTGGGGTAGTCGATGATTCCATCAAGCAGAAGCTGGCCATGATTGAGAACCTGGAGAAATTAAAAGTACTCCTAAGAAAGAGTGTTAAGGTAACCGATGTTGCGGAATTGACCCGGTTAATTTAGCGCTGACAGTGACGTACTGTTATCGGCGAGAGCGCGGCGGGTCTGATGGCAGCCATTACTGTCATTTGACCCGCCATCCATTGATCAATTGTTTCCTGAGATGTTTCCGGTGCCATGGGTTGCAGGTTTTATCCTTGTTGTCCGCAAGCCGGAAATATCTGTAAGAATTAGCCTGAATTGAAAGAAGTTGCACCTGCCATCATGCATGTAACAGGTTAGTTCTCCCGGGGATAAAAAGAAAGCAGCGCCCTGTGGCGCTGCTTTTTTAACAGGCAGGGTATAAGCGGCTGCGGCAAGGGGCTGTCAGGCCAGGGCCAGCTCGGAGAAGGGTGTTTGCTGCTGGATGGCGGTTGCTAGATAGTCCATAGTCTCCCGCACCCGGACCAGGGGCTGGCCCTGGACCTGGGCGGCCATGGCTAACCCGTTTTCCCGGCCGTAGGCAACCTTAACCGCCAGGTCGCTGGCCATCATGGTGGCAAAAGCAGTTGCTGTCTCGCCGGTCCCGGCCATAAGAGCCGGATTTATAGCTGGCCCTACAGCGCCCAGGGCCAGGTCTCCCACGGCGACCAGCTCCGCCTTTAACCGCGCAAGTTTCATCCTCCGTTTTTCCATCTGCGGTAAGGCCCGGCCCGGCACTATAAAAAAGGTGTTTCTATCCGCTGCAGCCGAGGGGTAACCGGCCCTGATCGGGGATAGGAGGGGGGAGGCGTAGGACCTTAACCATACTATTGTCCAAACCGATTTCGTCCAGTATTTTCCGCGCCCGGCGCCAGGCCTGTTCCTGACAGAGCATGGGGTCGGGACGGGCAGGCTTACTGCCGTAGCTGCGGGCCGGTCGAAAGTGGCACTGGCCCTCGACGCAGCCCGTCAGCACGATCTGCCTGGCCCCGGCTTCGACGGCCTGCAGCACCTCCAGGGTGCCGATGCGGCTTAAACAGGGTACCTGCAATACGGAAACGTCGTCCTGGCAGTCAATCGCAGCGGCGTTTTCCAGGTTGGCGTAGGCGCAGTAACTGCAGGTAAAGACAACGGTACCAGCCTTCTCCGTCGTTGAATCCCTTAGAGCCTGCAGTTCAGCAGCTACTTCGCCCTGGCTGTAACCGGCCAGGGTAATAGCCCCGGCCGGGCAGGCGGCTACACAGGCACCGCAGCCCTGGCAGCGGAGGGGATCAATATGGGAACGATGGTCTTTGATCGCCGCAGCGCCGTGGGGGCAGACGCGCACGCAGGTAAGGCAGGCGGCGCAGGCGCCTTCGACCCGGGCCACCTGGCGGGTAACCGCAGCGTTATCCTCGGACAGCAGGGCTGCTGCTTTGCCGGCTGCGGCCCGGGCGGAGGCAATGGCTTCCGCCAGGTTCCTGGGCCCCGCCGCCAGGCCGCAGATCAAGACGCCGGGCACCGCTGTTTCCACCGGTTTTAATTTCGGATGGCTGGTGGCAAAAAAGCCGTGGTCGTCCAGGGGTACCTGGAACAGGGTAGCCAGCCGGGCATTCTCCGCCCGGGGTTCAATGCCGGTGGCCAGCACCAGCAAGTCAGCGTTGATGGTAATCTCCTCGTTTAAGATTGCATCAAGGGTTTGGATATGCACCCTGCTCCCGGAGGCTGAATCCGCCATTACCTGGGGCGGGTTTTCCGGCTGGTAGCGCAGGAAAAGGATGCCCTGAGAACGGGCGGCGGTGTACTGCTCTTCTTGCCGGCCGTAGGTCATGATATCTCTGTTAAGGACGTAGATCTGGACCGCCGGGTTTATTTTTTTTAGTTCCAGGGCATTTTTAATTGTTTCGCTGCAGCAGGTACGGCTGCAGTAGGGATGGCCGGCGTCGCGGGAATGGACACACTGAATGAATACCACTTGCTGCACGCCGGCCAGCCTGGCGGGGTCCCGCAACCGGTCTTCCAGTTCCAATCCGGTTATTACCGCCGGGTGTTGACCATAGAGGTATTGCAGCGGCTGCTTTTCTGCGGCCCCGGGCGCCAGAATGGTGACGCCGTGGTTGATGGTTTGCCTCCTTTCCCCGGCAATCGCAATTTCCGTCTCGAAAGCACCCGGGTGGCCGGCTGTAGCAATGATTTGGGCGTCCAGATGGAGGTGAATTCCGGGGTGCCGGGTAAGGCGCTGTTTGAGCCCTTCCAGGTAGGACGAAACGTCAGCACCGCTCAAGGTGTGGTGGAGACGGCGGCCGTGACCGCCCAGCTGCCCGTCTTTTTCAACCAGGTGGACCTCATAACCGAGATCCCCCAGGTGGAGGGCTGCCACCATGCCGGCAATCCCGCCGCCGATAACCAGGGCGGCCGGGGTTACGGTGATCGTTTCTGATACCGGTGGGGGAGCTGCCATCAGGCTGGCTGCCGCCATCCTTATCAGGTCTTGAGCTTTGCTGGTGGCTTGTGCGGGGCGATTACGGTAAAGTTTGACGGCATGGTCCAGCAGGTTAACTACCTTAACAATACAGTCATCCTGATCTCCTGCAGAAGCCCTGTCAGCCGGTACTGTAGCTATGGCCGTGGCGGCGCTATCGTGGGGCGCGGCTAGCAGGCCGGCTCGGGTCAGGTGCCCCTTAAGGACCGGCTCCAGGGCGCGGGCGCTGCAGGCCGCTGCCACCACCCGGTTTAGCCCGTTGGTAGAGACAGCCTGCCGTAGTTCCGCACCGGCGTCCGGATGGCAAAGGGATAGCCTCTGTACCCGGACGACACCAGGCAGGGTACGGCAGTATTCTTCCAGCGCGTTTAAGTCCAGGCCGGCAGCCACCTGGTCGCAGGCGCAGAGAAAGATACCTGCTTTAATAGGAGCGGAGGGTGAGAGGTGAGATGCTGGAGGTTCGCAGGAACCGGCTGAAGCCAGTTCTTGATTGCCATTTATTACGGTACTGTTTTGAGCCTGCTGCTGGTGCCCTCCGGTGGCAGGGTCACCTACCAGGGAAACATCACTGGGAGGGGCGAGATAAGAGGCGGGATGCTGGCAGGAACTTGCCGGGTTCCTACCCCCTGGCAGCTCGGTGGATGGGCATGTTCCGACGCTTTCGTTTACGGCATCTTGTAGTATTAAATGGGGGGCTGGAGGGGTTTTCCTTTCTTTTTCTAATAAGCAGGCGGCGCAGGTAGCGGCTGCCGCTGAAGCCTGGGTGACAGCGTCGATGACATCGCAGGGCTCATTGAAAGCTCCGGCAACGAAGACGCCGGGGCGGGAGGTGGTAACCGGATCCAGGGCCGGCGTTAAGCAGAAGCCGTCCGCGTCCAGCTCAATACCCAGGGAGGCGGCCAGTTCGCGGGCGTCATCCGGGGGTCTTAACCCCGTCGCCAGGACAGCCAGGTCGAAGTCTTCCACCCTGGCCGCGCCGTCCTCCAGGGCGTAACGGATAGTCAAGCTGGGGTTGGCTGGTATCTGAATAATACTGTGAATGCGGGAACGGACCAGCTGCAGGCCATATTCCTGCCGCGCCCGGTTCAGGTAATCCTCGTAGGACTGGCCGTAGGTACGCAGGTCCATATAGAAAATGGTTATTTCCGGCCGGGGTAGATGCTGCGCCGCGGCCGCTTCGTAGAGCATCAGGGCTTCCTTGAGGGAGTACATGCAGCAGACGGCGGAACAATAGGCCAGACCATTGGCCGGGTCACGGGAGCCGGCGCACTGGACGAAGGCCACCCGTTGTGCCGGGGTGTTGTCTTCCAGGCGCTGGGGGTAGCCGCCGGCTGCCAGGCGCTGCTCCAGCTCCAGGCCGGTCACAACGCCCGGGTAGCGCCCGTAACCGTAGCGCTCGGGGAAGTTGGGAGGCAGGTATTCCTCGTAACCCGGGCACAGGATCAGGGCGGCAACTTTTAATTCTTCCTCCTGGCCGGCGCGGAGATAATGCAGGGTGAAATCACCGGCTTCACCCGTTAAATTACTTGCTTTAACGTCAGTAAGCAGGGTGATATTTTCATTTCCAGCCGTCTGGATGAAATGGGGGGAGCGGATGCAAAAGAAGCTGTCCGGCGGCGTCAGGGCGCAAGCGCTGCAATCATTGGTAGGAAAGGTTTTTGGCAGCAGCGCCAGTTTCCCCCCCGGCCGGGCGGCGCGTTCCAAAAGGACCACCCGGTGGCCCCAGCGGGATAGATCCAGGGCTGCCTGGACCCCGGCGATGCCTGCTCCCAGGATAGCTACAGGCAAGGTATCTACTTTTTCCATGTTCAGCCTACCCCCTGACCTCATATATTAGTGCGTCGGCTACCAGCTCGACCAGGTTTTTGGCCTTCACGTCGAGGTGGTAATGGCGACAGAGATCATTTAGCTGGTCGATACAGTTGTGGCAGGGGGTGGCGATGATGCGGGCCCCTGTACGCTGGATCTGTTCTATCTTGACCCTGCCCTTGGCCATCCGCTCCTGGCCGAATTCGCTTAACGAGAGCATGCCGCCGCCACCACCGCAGCAGTAATTGTTGGCACGGTTGGGTATCATTTCGACGAAATTAGTGACAGCTGCCCGCAGTACCCGCCGCGGCTCTTCGAAGATGCCTTCTTTGCGGCCCAGGTTGCAGGGGTCATGATAGGTGACCAGTTCGCTGTTGCGGGTGGGGTCCAGGTGAATGCGGCCGCTAGCCAGGTACTCGTCCATTAACTGGACAATACTGCGGACGGGGAAGGGTAGTTTATGCCCCAGCCACTGCTCCGGCCCCCAGCGGATAGAGCGGAAGGCGTGGCCGCACTCGGTCATGATAAGCTCCTGGCAGCCCAGGCGTGCCACTTCATCCGCCAGGCGTTGCACCAGGACACCCCCTTCGTAATCGTTGCCGGAGAAAAGGGCGTAATTGGTCGCGTCCCACGACCGGCTGGGGAGGGTCCAGCTCTCGCCGGCAGCGTGGAATACCTTTGCCGCCGCCAGGATGGTGAGGGGGAAGAACTTGACTTCCCGCGGGTTGAGGACATACATCATCCGGGCGCCCTGCAGATCTACTGGTATCTTGGCTTCCGGACCAAACTCCGCCTGGAGTTCTTCCTGCATCCAGTCCAGGGTATCCAGGTAATCCTCCTGGCTGATGCCCATATTGTTACCGGACTCGATCGCCAGGTCGACTACCTTTTGCAAATTTGGCGGCACCCGGCCTTCCTCCGCCAGTTGCGTGCGGAGGGCCCTTACCAGGTCGCCCATGTTTACTCCTACCGGGCAATAAACCGTACAGCGGCTGCACATGGTACAGAGCCAGAGCATATCTGCCGCCAGGAGTTTATCCTGCTGCCCCAGGAGGAGCCGGCGGACAATCTTGCGGGGGTCGACGGGGGCGCCGATAGCGCCGGTAGGGCAGCCACCGCTGCAGACGCCGCAGGAAAGACAGGACTGCAGGGTGGCTGCACCCAGGGCGCCATCTATCTTTTCCTGCAATTTTTGATAATGTGACGGCAAGACAGGAGCTTCTAAAGGTAGGGAAACAGACATCAGCAGTTCCTCCTGTGTGGGATTAGTCCCTTAAATCCGAACATCTTCGCAAAGTGGAAAGAAAAATCGCGGCAGGATGCTGGTTCCGGCTATACCGGGTTAGGAAGCGAGAAAGGGGATGGGTGCTACTTGTTGAAACTGACCTGAAGCGTTGCAGGTCTAATTCCGATTAGCAGCGGCCGTTTTTATGCTTGGGAACGAACAGGCCTTTTTCTTCCCATCGCCGCAGGCGGTAAGGAATAATCTCTAAAACCTGAACAACTATAACGATGGGAAACATTGCCCACCCTTCGCTCTACTTAATATTGCTTTCACTTATATCATAATTCCTGGTTGTAATGATGTCAACTAACTTATAGTGAATTTTATATGTTTGTTGTATGGCAATATAAAAGCCTGTTCATGCCAACCTCCATGTCGCCGCCTGCTGCCAGCGATACAAATAGGAATGAAAATATATTTTTCACGTTAACAATCAAATTAAACCTTGATGCCTAATGCCAGGTCATTAGTGTTTGGTTAAGGCCTATAAAACCCAGTTTATAGCTTAGCCAACTATTTATCCCTGGGAATATCGGACTTAGACTCCTTATTTTTTTTAGCCATCTGCAGGGAATTTTGCTACCTGCTTCCGGCAAGAATAAACCCCGGCATGGCCGGGGCTTTTTATTTTCAGGGCGGCCTGCAGGTGGATGCGGTAAGAGTAACACAGGTGGAATCAGCGGCATAAGCTGATAGCAGAAAGTTGCCGGCTGGCAAGGGATTGCGCCGCCGGCAAAAATGTGGGTTAATGGCAAAGGCGGGTAATCCGGGCGGGGAGACGGAGAACAGTTGCCCGGCAAGAAAGGGGAGGTGTTAAAGACGGGTGATGATCAACCGTATGGTTTTAACCCCGAAGTGGCAGCTGCCAGACAAGGAGGGTGAAATGGCAATGGAGGTAATTACTAGCCTCGCTAACCTGCGGCCGGGTAGCACCGCCGAAGTAATCTCTTTACAGGCAAGGAACCTGGCCCGGCGCCGCCTTCTGGACCTGGGGCTGGTACCGGGCACCAGGGTGGTGGTCATGCGCCACAGTCCCAGCGGCGACCCCACCGCCTATTTTATCCGCGGATCAACTATTGCCCTGCGACGGGAAGAAGGACAGCAGGTCCTGGTACGGCAGCTGTTAACAGGAGGTGATCATAATGGGTCTCACTAAGCAGGCGACGGGGTTTTCTGCTCTGCGGGAAGACTTTCTCCCGGCATGCAGCGCCGATAATGTGGTAGCCCTGGCAGGTAATCCCAACGCTGGCAAAAGTACTGTTTTTAACGCCCTGACGGGTTTAAGGCAGCACACCGGTAACTGGCCGGGAAAAACGGTTTTACAGGCCCGGGGCCATTTCAGCCACCGGGACCGGACCTTTACTCTGGTCGACCTCCCCGGTACCTATTCCCTGCAGGCCAGTTCCGTAGAAGAAGAGGTGGCACGGGATTTTATCTGTTTTGGCCGGCCCGATGTCACGGTAGTGGTCGTCGATGCCACCTGCCTGGAACGCAACCTCAACCTGGTTCTCCAGATAACGGAGACAACCCGGGCCGTGGTAGTTTGCCTGAACCTCATGGATGAAGCCCGGCGCAAAAGTATTGTGCTCGACGTACCCCTCCTGGCCAGCGAACTGGGGGTGCCGGTAGTACCGACGGCGGCCAGAAAGGGTGAGGGGCTGGAGCATTTAAAGGATGTTATTGCTGCTGTAGCCACAGGGACCCTGCGCCCCCATCCCACGCCCCTGATCTATGACGACGATATTGAAGCCATAGCCGGCCGGCTGGCGGGGCAACTGCAGACCCTTTTGCGGGATCGGCTCCCGGCCCGCTGGGTGGCCCTGCGCCTGCTGGAAGGGGATCAGGCTTTACTGGCGAGTATCGCCCGTTTTTTGGATATCGACCTGTCTAAGTCCGCTTTAAAGCTACCATTGCCTGAGGCCCATATCGCCATGATACGCCCCACCTGTACGGTGGGCATAGAAAAGGGGTGCTAGCATCGTGGCAGATGCGCCAACCGAACCGAAATTCGACGCGGTCTGGCTCCTGGGCGGCGATCAGGGGGACCATTACAGGGACCGAATAGTAGCGGCCCTCTATGCCCGAGCGGAAGCCATTGCTTCCCTGGCTATCAAGAAAGCGCCCGGG
Source organism: Moorella sp. UBA4076 (assembly GCA_002383405.1). Classification (GTDB taxonomy): domain Bacteria; phylum Bacillota; class DSM-521; order Neomoorellales; family Neomoorellaceae; genus Neomoorella. The sequence continues at coordinate 359 of DFYS01000122.1, read as the reverse complement.
CGGCAGCAAGATTTTGATTGGCGTCTTGATGCTATTTTAACATCTAAAATCTGGGGCTATCCCATTATGCTGGCTTTGCTGGCGGCTGTCTTCTGGCTGACCATCAAGGGAGCTAATTACCCCTCCGCGCTGCTATCCAACTTACTCTTTACCGGCCAGGATGGACTTTCCGCTTTATTCCACCAGCTGGGAGCACCCGACTGGTTGCATGGCCTGGTGGTCCTGGGTGTGTACCGTACCCTGGCCTGGGTAGTTGCCGTCATGCTGCCGCCCATGGCCATTTTTTTCCCTTTGTTCACCCTCCTGGAGGACCTGGGCTACCTGCCGCGCATTGCCTTTAACCTGGATAATTTCTTTAA
>DFYS01000100.1 GCA_002383405.1 Moorella sp. UBA4076 | reverse complement strand
TAATTCCTTCACGAGTATGCACTTATGACGGTTATTATTCACAAGCTGCTATTTTGTCACTTGAGTGCCGGGCTCGGCTAGCCGTGGATTAACACCGGCAGGCAACGAGTGCAGACCCAGCTGCTCTCTCCCTTATGCCGGGCAAAGAGGAGTACGGCCTCCATTTCGCCGGCGCCGCAGTGTTCGCAGCTGGGGACTTCCCCCTGGCTCCTTTTGGCAGCCAGGTTTTCCTCAGCAGCCACCCGGTCGAAGCCCGGCGCCTCCCGCTCTTCAATGGTCAGGGCGCCGGTGGGGCAGACGTTCAAACAAACCCCGGCGCCGTCGCAGAGCTCCTCCCGCAGCACCCGGGCCTTGCCGTCAACAATCTCAATCGCCCCTTCGGCACAGGGTGAGACGCACAAACCGCACCCGGTGCACTTTTCGTCATCAATGCGGACAATCTTGCGCTTCATCACAACCACCTTCCAGTTTAAATCCTTTTCAACACATTATCTACCCCTATTTTATCCCCTTTACCTTCAGGTAGTTGTGACGCCTTTTCCCAGCTTGCTGTGATCTTCATCACTTACAGCAAAGGAACCACCTGTAGAATCGCCTGTTCAGGCCCGGCCAGTTTGCAACAGCCAGCGTACAGTATTGGCGGGAGCACACCGGCGGCATTAAATCAGCAGCATCGTTACAACATCCAGCAGACACCGAAACGCCGCCGCACTAATCAGGTAGCGCGCTACCGTATCCTATCGGCATCATAATCACTGGATCCCCAATATGCCGCCGAATTCACGGCAGTAATTATGCAGGATACATGTAATAAGCAGTTCCGTCAAAATAAGAGGTAGCTGGCTTCTCAGGTATAACCCTGGCCCAGTTGCAAAAAATAATGCCAGGAAGGAGGAAATCACTATGCTCAGTGCAGAGGTAAGCCTTTATCCCCAGAAGACCACCCGGGCCAGTGAGATTATCAACGAATCCTTGCAATCCCTGGCCCAGCAGGGAGTTAACTATCAGGTTGGACCCATCAGCACCGAAATCCACGGTTCCGAGGAGCAGGTCTGGTCCGGCATCCGCTCCCTGTTCACCCAAGCCAGCTCCGCCGGCGAGGTTAACATGGTCGTTACCTTTTCTAATTCAGCCCATAAGGATTAGTGGAGGGCGATATGGGAGCTTTTCCCTGTTTGTCCTCCGGAAATCCTCCCCCCGGGCTAGCTGCCGGGGCTTCTTTTTTGACTTCACATAAATCGTATTTCGTGATATCGTGAACGAGTTTTTTAAAACCATTTAGGAAAGGAATGACCGGTATGGCTAAAACAACCTTTACCGCCACTGCACGCTGGAGCGGCGAAGGCCTTTACTGCCAGGGTCAAGCCCGCGGTTTTCAGGTCGCCCTTGATGAACCCCCCGACCTGGGCGGTACCGATAAGGCCATGAACCCGGTGGAACTCCTGCTCTGTTCCCTGGGGGGCTGTATGTCCATCTGCGCCGCCGCCTTTGCCCCGGCCTGCCACGTGGAACTGAAGGGTTTCCGGGTCGATCTGGAAGGCGACCTGGACCCCGACGGTTTCCTGGGTAAAAGCCGCGACGTCCGCAAGGGTTACCAGCAGATCCGGTTCCGCATCCATATCGACTCCCCGTCGCCGGAACACAATATCAAACAGCTCCTTGATCTCATTGAAGAGCGCTGCCCGGTATCGGATACCCTGAAAGGGGTAGAAGTAGTCCGACAGGTCCTTGGGGATGATAAATAACTAGCTGAAAATAGCGTTCTTGCGAATCTGTATACTACTATCCTGGGGTGAGACAGGTTCCCTCCGGGCGTCACTTCGCGCCCTTATACTCTGCTGGTGCCGCGCCAGCGACATGGACATCAAGATTGGAACCAGAAGCAAAGGGTAAAATCAGACGCCACCCGGCGCACTGCAGAGCAATAGCAGCTATAACGAAAGCCGGCTTTTACACCAGCCGGCTTTTGGTGTCTTGATTCTTATACTATGGTCGGCACCTGCCTGGCAGCCGGAACGCCGCCTTAATGTCAGTGAGTAGACGCGTATGTCGCCCGGCACTCAACTGGCAGGCAGGGTCGTACTACCATTTCCGGCATCCCTGCCCCCGCCTGCTAGCCCTCTGCCGGGCCAGCAGCCAGGACGTTGGCCGGTACGTCTTTAAATTTAGCCAGGTTCTCCCGGAACAGGCCGGCCAGTTTCCGCGCCGTGGCATCGAATTTCTCTGCTTCGGCCCAGGTGGCGCGCGGGTTTAAAATCTCCGCCGGGACACCGGGACAGGTGGCCGGAACCAGGATGCCGAAGACCGGGTCGCGGGTGAATTCGACTTGATCCAGATCGCCGTTCAGGGCCGCGCGCACCATAGCGCGGGTATAGGGCAGGCTCATCCGCTGGCCGGTACCGTAGGCGCCCCCGGTCCAGCCGGTATTGACCAGGTAAACGCTGGCATTATGTTTGACAATCCTCTCCCCCAGCAGGTCAGCATAGACCATCGGCGTACGGGGCAGGAAGGGCGCCCCGAAGCAGGAAGAAAAGGTCGCCTGGGGTTCGGTGATCCCCCGCTCGGTGCCGGCCAGCTTGCTGGTATAACCGGAGAGGAATTGGTACATAGCCTGTTCCCGCGTTAGTTTAGCAATGGGTGGCATAACGCCGAAGGCATCGGCGGTCAGGAAAACAACAGTTTGCGGATGCCCGCCAAGCCCGGGGATGACAGCATTGGGAATAAAGTCAACCGGGTAGGCGGCGCGGGTGTTTTCCGTCAACGCATCGCTGTCATAGTCAACAGCGCGGGAATCAGGGTCGACGACCACATTCTCAAGGACGCTGCCGAAACGGATAGCATTCCAGATCTGGGGCTCATGCTCGGCGGAGAGCTTGATGCACTTGGCATAACAACCGCCTTCAAAATTGAAGATGCCCTTATCCGACCAGCCGTGTTCGTCATCACCGATAAGGTATCGTTCCGGGTCGGCCGAGAGGGTCGTCTTGCCGGTGCCGGAAAGGCCGAAAAACAGCGCTGTATCCCCGACCGGGCCTATGTTGGCCGAACAGTGCATGGGGCAGACGCCGCGCTCCGGCAGGAGGTAATTCATAACAGTGAAAATGGATTTCTTTATCTCGCCGGCGTAGGAAGTACCGCCGATGATGACCAGGCGCCGGTCGAAGTTGAGGATGGCAAAGGCTTCGGAACGGGTACCGTCGAGATCCGGTGTGGCTTTAAAACCGGGAGCGCAAATTACCGTAAAACGGGGCTCGTGTTCAGCCAACTCTGCTGCTGTCGGCCGGATGAAGAGCTGGTGGACGAAGAGATCCTGCCACGCATACTGGTTCACCACCCGGACCGGCAGGCGGTAGGTCGGGTCGGCGCCGACAAAACCGTCAAAAACAAAAAGCTCCCGCCCCTGCAGGTAAGCCGTCAGGCGGCGGTAGATGCTCTGGTAAGTATCTTCACTTACGGGCTGATTAACAGCGCCCCAGTTCACGGTATCATGGATGGCAGGGGTATCGACCATAAACTTGTCATTAGGGGAGCGGCCGGTATACTTGCCGGTCCGGACACATAAAGCCCCGTTGGAAGTAAGTATCCCTTCACCCCGGGCCAGGGCTATTTCCACCAGCCGGGCTACCGGCAGGTTGCGGTAAACAGTACCGTGATTGGTTAGGCCCAGTTCTCCCAGGCCAGAAACGTTACTCATAGGTTCTACCTTCCTTCTACCAAATTTAATCTATGATTCCCCTGCAAAAACCCCTTCGCTATCGTTCTGGTGGAGGAAACTTACTACTTCAGGCCCGAAAATCAAGCTAATTTGGGTGCTGTGATCGCAGGATGACCCTCTTCCGCCGTCCTGAGTAGACGCCCATGTCACCCCGGCTGCACCAGCAGAAGGATGAAAATGGTGATATTGTGTGAAGGTAGGGGGGTGGG
>DFYS01000103.1 GCA_002383405.1 Moorella sp. UBA4076 | reverse complement strand
GGCCCTGATTGTATTTGTAGTTTTGACGGTCGGGGGGGTGCTATGGTTCATCCGATGGGAGGGCCGGAAGGTCTATGATTAAGGCCAAGCCCCGGGGTTAGAAAACCGCGGGGCTTGCTTTCTGGATGCTATATTTGCTGGCGCTCTTAAGTAACCGTTAAGCGGGCCATGGGGGCAGGGGGAGTCAGTAACCTGTTGCAATCGGTCCCTCTTTCCATCACCGGTACGCGGCGCCGCTGGCGGCCAGGACGCCGTTGCCGGCGACAAAGTAGGCCAGCCGCAGGGTTTCCCGGATCTCCTCCTCGCTGGCGCCGAGGTCGCGGGCCTGCTTGGCCAGGACGGCTACGCCCTCGCTGGCGCCGTGGGCGGCGTCCAGGGCCAGGGTGATCAGGGTCTTAGTTTTGGCGTCCAAAGCGCCGGGGGCCAGGGCCGTTTCCGCTACAGCTTTGACGGCCCGGTAAAATTCGGGGTCGCGCCCGGAGAGGGCTTCAATAAAAGCTGGCAGGGGCATGATTATCTCGCCTCCATTCAAAAGTGTCATAACCTGCCTTCATTCTACCAGCGAACTAACGCAGGGGCAAGTCTGTCCTGAAATCTTTACGTCGCTTTTACTGGCAGCCCGGGGAAGCGGGCTTTACTGCACCTCATTATGAAACCGGAAACTTTTCAATCGGGCAGTTGCAGATTCCCCTGCAAAAACCCCTTCACTATCGTTCTGGTGGAAGAAGCTTACTACTTCAGGCCCGAAAATCAAGCTAATTTGGGTGCTGTGATCGCAGGATGACCCTATTCCGCGGTCCTAAGTGGAGGCTAATAGCATGGTAACAACCCGAAAAAGGATTCTTGCAGCAGAATCAGTTACAGATTCCACTGGCAACTAATTACCAACGGCTCCTGGCTACGAATAGTTGCCGTGTTATTATCCCACCACTTCCATCGCATCCCCCGTCAGATAAAACTTCAGGGCCAGCAGCAGGATGCCAGCCTCGGCGGCGTGGTAGGGCCAGGGGTGGCCAGGGCCGATAATATTCTGCTGCAGGCCGGTGATATACTGACGCACCCGCCAGCGGTCCTCCATGAGGGTGGCAGCGTAGACCACCAGGGTGGTGAGGAAATTAGCCGGCGTCGTCTGCTCGTACCAGCGCGGGTAGTTGCGCAGGAAATTATGGTAGATCCGCCGGGCCGTCTTGTCCTCCGGGGCTAAAACGCCGGTGATAATAGGAAAGAACTGCGCCAGGGCATCGGGGTACCACTTCTTCCAGTTGGGCCGCCGGCGCAGGCCGGCGCGGTAGATGGCCGGGCAGTAGCCGCCGTCGAGGAGCATCTTGGCCGTGATGGCATCTTTTACCTTCCCGGCCAGGGTTTCGTANNGTTGCCCGCCTGGCATCCAGGCCTCACTGGCGTGTCCCCCAACCTCCACCAGCCGGCCTTCGACGCCAAAAGGCTGACAGGTCCAGACCTCACTGGCGTATCCCCCGACCTGCGCCAGCAGCCAGGCGTAATCTTTTAACCCCCGGTAGACCTCGCAGTTGTCCATCAGGTATTTGACCTTCCAATCCGGCCGCGCCAGGGTGAGGTTGTCACGCTGCAGGGTAGCCAGCATCGCCCCGGCTACCAGCTCCAGCTCCGGCAGGTGCTGCGCGACCCAGGCCCTGTCGCCGCTGGCTGCATAATAGCGCCGTACCAGGGTGAGAAAGGTGGCGGCGTAAGAATCGGAAGAATCATAGGTATAAGCTGGTATCTCCACCCCGGACGGGAACGTCGTCCTTTCACCTTCCCCCTCCCCCCTCTGCTCTAAATAATAATCGTATACGGTACCGGTTATACCGTAGCGGTCCGGCTTTTCCAGGCGGCCCAGGTACCAGTCCAGATAGGCCCGTACTCGTTCCAGGTTTAAGCCCCAGGCCGCCGGGCCGTAGAGGGCCAGGTGGGCGAAATAAGGGACAATTTTAGGCTGGCCGGGATAGGCGGTGACCACTGCCCCGCCAGGCAGCTGCTGGGTAAGGATCCAGCTGGCTTCCTGGCGGATAATGGCTTCCATAATGAAAACACCCCCACCATAGATTATGGCGGGAGCGGCCATTCTGACATAAGTTTTAGCTTATCAGCGCCTATCGCCCTGCGCCCGCACCAGGGCCTGGCGCACCCGTTCCGGGTCGAAGGGTTTGACGATAAAATCGACCGCCCCCAGGGAGCGGGCTTCTTTGACCATCCATTCCTGGCCCATGGCCGTGATCATGATGGCCCGCACGCCGCGGTCGTAACCCCGCAATAACCGCAGGGTCTTCAGCCCGTCCAGATCGGGCAGGGTAAAATCCAGGGTGACGACATCTGGTTGCAGCCGGGGATACTGCTCAACTGCTTCCTTACTGCTGCCGGCCTCGCCGACAACTTCATGTCCCTGGTCTTCCAGGATGCTCCGCAATACTTTCCGCATAAACAGGGCGTCATCAACTATGAGAACGCGCAAAAAAACACCCTCCAGTTCAGCATCAACCAAACCTGCTTTTCATGGTGGACGTACCATCATTATTTCGCCCTTTTCTTATTAATCCCTGCTCAGGCTAAAAGTTCTTTGGGGCGCAAATAGGAGGCAAGAAGGCCTTCGGAACTATAGATGTCTGTTATTTCCATCCTGCCGCTAGTGCCGCCGGGGCAATTTGGGCTTCTACCCGCAAGATTACGCGCTTTACTCTCTTCATCCTGCTAATACTGACACCCGGCGCTCAGGAATACAATGCGAATTTCTTTTCTCAATAATGTGCGGAACATCACTGCTTTCTTTTCAGGGAAGCCTATAATTATAGATGACAAACATAATGGCGGCTGCAAGGCCGCCAGGGAGGTATGTATTATGGAGATTATCCGCATCGCTGAGCAGCCGCAACAGGTTACCCCCAGGGGTGTCAAGGCCCGGACCGTGTTAGATGTACCCTACATCAATATCATGAACCTGACCCTGGCCCCGGGCGATGAGGTACCGTCCCACACCACCCCGGTAGATGTTCTATTCCATGTTATCGCGGGTGAGGGTTCCATTACCATTGGCCCGGAAACAGCCCGGGTCGCCGCCGGAGACATCATCGTCAGCCCGGCTCGTATCCCCCACGCCCTGGAGGCCAACGCCGGCAGCGATTTTAG
>DFYS01000125.1 GCA_002383405.1 Moorella sp. UBA4076 | reverse complement strand
CCAGCAGGGCCAGCATTTCAGCGCGGGTGATGGTGGCCGCCGGCCTTAAGGTGTCATCGGGAAAGCCCTGCAGGAGGCCCAGGTGGGCCAGGGTGGCCGCTGCCGGCCGCGCTATTGCCGGTACCTGCGCGGCATCCTTAAACTCCAGGGAGTCGCCATCGTCCAGGGGTATTTTCAGCGCCCGCGCCAGGAGCTGCCACACCCGGTGGCGGGGCGCCGGCTGCTGCAGGTCGCCTTGTTGCAGCTCGGCCGGGGTGAGGACGCCCTGCTCCACGGCCAGAGCGAGGTCGCCGGCGGCCCAGGCTGCTTCCGGCGGGATGGCGAGGGGTGCTTGCCGGCCGGGCCGGTTCAACGGCGCCCTGCCGGATACAGGCGTCTGGCCAGTGAAAGGGGTGGTCAATGGCGTCCGGCCGGCAGAAGGGGTGCGGGCGGCGCTGCCGTGGCCGCCGGCGCTGCTGTATTCGGTGGAGCGCAGCAGCAGGACTACGGCTTCGGTTACCGTCAGCGGCTGGTCCGGCCGGCAGCTGCCGTCGGGGTAGCCGCCGACGATGTCCAGGGCGCCCAGGAAGTTGATGGGCTCCGCTGCCCAGTGGCCGGCGGCGTCGGGGAACAGGCCGGCACCCGGTGCCATTGTAACTGGTGCTGTAATGCCAATTCCGCCGGTCGTGCCCGGCACTGCCGCTTCGGCTTTGCTTAATAAGCCCCCTGCCGGTCCTACCAGTGCCGGTTGCGGGAAGGGAAGGAGCAGGCCCGCAAAGTATGGTATGAAGTAAAGCAGGAGCAAAAGCCGCCCGGCCCGATCCCGGCGCCGGTATGAAGCCCCTTTAATCAGATTATCTCCCAATGAGAAACCACCTCTCGGAACAGCTGCTGGAACATTAAAATAATGAAAACCATGGTATAATAAGAGCATAAAATATAAAGAAAAGCAGGAGAGGAGACCGTGAAACTTAGATTTACTGCCCATGCTGAAAAGCAGCTAATAGAAAGGAAACTCGATAAAAAGTTGGTGGGGGAGACGATATGTAATCCGGAACGAATAATTACGCAAGAGCAGGATGTTTTAATCTACCAGAAGGTTTTCAAGGAAACAGGGAAAGAATACCTGCTCAGGGTTGCCGTAAAATTATCGGGAGATAGTTACGTGGTATTAACCGCGTATAGAACGTCTAAAATTAAAAAGTATGGAGGCGAGAAGTAATGAAATTTCGTTATGATCCAGATGCTGACGCCTTATATATCCGTTTTAGTGACAGCTCTATTTGTGAAACCGATGAAATATCTCCGGGTGTAATGCTGGACGTCGATGCCGAGGGCAAGCTGGTAGGACTGGAAATCATTAATGCCTCGCAAAAGTTGGGAAAGCCTTCTTTGACCGTGGAGGTAGAGCTTCCGAAAACAGCTGCCTTATAAACCCTGTACGTGGCATGGGCAAAACCGGCCTCGCCGGCGGTCAGCCCCTGGGGGCGACTTTTCCTCCCTGGCGGCAGCGGCCTCCTGCGCCTGGACGCGTACGGCCGCAAAATCTGGGAGGCGTGCCTGCCCGCGAAAGCAGCCAGCCAGCCCGTTTTCTTCATCGATGGCAGCAACCCGGCTGCTGCCATAAAATCGTATAGGGTTGGGCTGTTGCCATTGCAGCTCCCGGCGGGATAAGCAATATGATCGGGACAAGCAGGATGATGGAGAAGAGCAATATCATGAGCGACACTGGCCCAACGCTTTGCTCGAAGCGCCTGGTCCGGCACACGGCGACCACCCCTGTTCAGAGGTAATAGTTGCCTTATATATTTTCGGCACTCGTTGGCAATATCCTCTATTATTTTTTAATCGGCAGCACCGCCGGGGGATTGACCGCGGCATGGAGGTCATTCTTGCAGCGGCAGTATTGAAGCCAGGGGTATTGCAAGGGTTATTAGCGCCAGGGAATGATGCAATCGGAAAGGCTCTATTTTACGCGAGAAGGGGGAATGGCAGGCAGGGTTGCTGAAGCAAGCATAATTAAATGCTATCATAGCTGCCGGGCGCAGGAACGCTCTTGCTAACCTGCTGTCTCCGGTGTAAACTGTAACCAGAGAACTGCAGAGGGGAAGATGATTTTATGTATGAGGAAAGGGTTAATCTTGATGTCGATTTTTTACGTAAGGTAGGTCCTGTGCTTAGGAATATGGGGTTTGCCAATGAGAGAGAAGCTCTGAAGGAGCAGGCTTTACTTCTAATTTTAAGTAAGATAAACCGCTATCGAACCGAGTGTTCATACTACGAAAAAAAGTATGGTATGACTTTTGAAAAGTTTGCTGTCATGGTTCAGGAAATTGGTGAAGAGAATTTCGAATATGAGGACGATCTCCTGGACTGGCGGTTTGCCAGGGAAACACTGGAAGATTTAATGTGCCAGAAAAAGGAGATTGAGGATGCTTAATGTCCTTAAAGCCTTCCGGGGCATTATTATGTCGCATACTGTGGAACTTTTTGAACGGGAAGCTAATCGCAAACGGTTAAAAGCAACCATTAATTTTATTGATGGGAGTAAGCTTTTCATAAAAGATTATCATTTTGGCTCTGAACGCAAGTATTCCTACCATTGGGCAGATAAAAATGGAAAGCTTATTATTCGCTGGGATAATGCCCCTCACTGGGACCAACTTGCCACCTTTCCTCATCATAAGCATGCAGGTTCATTAGAAAGGGTAGAACCCTCATTAGAGATAGAACTCAGTGAGGTATTGATTTTAATTAAGAGACAGATAAATGTTAGGTAAAATATCGTGGGTTAAACGAGGCTCGCCTTGGAGGCTGGATACGAGAGAGCCGGTCAGCATATACTGTATGCTGGTGTTTTTAAGTGCGGTAATAACTCGTTTTAATAATTCCTGTTGTGACATTGATCAAGTCGCTCCAGGTATATTTTTTTATCTCTTCTTCCGAAAGGTCCGGATGCCTTCGACGCAGGCCATGAAGGAAAAGCTGTTTGCCGAACTCGGAAAGCTCAAAGGCTTTTAGCAGCCTCTGTTCGGGGGTCATTTTGCGCAGGATTTCAATATATAGCTGGTGATTGGGCCGTGGTTTAGGGTCTATCGGCCTTTCGGCTTTAATTTCCACCGTTTCTAATTGATCCCGGTAAGGCGCCACGGAATTTCCCTCCCAGAAGGCAGCTTCNNCTCTTCTCAATGCCTGACCGCAATTACCGACCGCAGTTCTTCTTCCGTGGTTATTTCCAGGATCTTTTCGGCCAGCTCTTCGAGCTGGGGCTGCTCTAAAGCGTTGATCCTTTCTTCAATATCCCGGGGTACCATGCCGAAACGTTTATTGATCTGCTTTTGCAGGATTAGGCGGGTTGCTTCCTGCCTACCTTTCTGCCTACCTTCCTGCCTGCCTTTCTGCCTGCCAACCTGCCAACCAACCTGCCATCCTTCTTGCCGGCCTTTTTCCACCAGGCCGGGGTCGTAGAAAGTCCTGATCATGGTCCTCACCTCCTGATCGACTTTGCTGTAATCGCCGTATTTGCCGTACAGATATTCCGTGATGTTCAGCATAATGGCCTGCATTTCGCCGCCGTCTTCGGGGGTAATCTCTTCTTCCGCTAAGGCCAGGGTGATGGTTTTGACCACTTCTTCCGCTGTGTGCAGGAGATGGCGGTATGCTTCGGCGTCCATCTCTCCTTTGGCCTTTAAGTATTTGCGGATCTTGAACACCTTTTGATCAGTTCATCCATCTTTATTGCTGTCGACTCGGTGTTCATTGCCTCGCCTGCCTCTAAACGGGTTTACTTGTATTTTATCATGAAAGGCAAGGGAATTCCACTTAAATTTTCTAAACCATATTACGCGCCGCGGGGCGACAGCATAGATGCCACAGGATTATTGCTTGCACTGTCAAGGAATTTCAGCAACGGCACTTATCCAGCGCCGGCATGTTGCCGGCTCTAACTTTAATCATTCTGCAGGGCGTACAGGGTTCCTTTGCCGTCGACGAAGTAGATGGTGCGGCCGTCGTTCCCCACGGCAGGGGTGGCGGGGATGCCGCCGGGGAAGTCGGCCTGCCACAGCAGCCGGCCGCTGCTGCGGCTGACGGCGTAGAGGCCGTCTTTAGCGGGGACGAAGATCGTCCCCTGGCTGTCCACCGCCGGCGCCGCACCTGTGAGATCCAGGAGCTGGTTGGCGAGGACCTCCCGGCCGGTGGCCGGTTCCAGGGCGTAAAGGTAGCGCTTGCCGGCCACCAGGTAGAGGAGGCCGTCCGGCCCGATGGTAATATTGCTTATTTCCTTATGGATGAACCGCCGCGACCAGACTTTTGCCCCTGTGGCGGTGTCGAAGGCGTAGAGGGCCGTTTTGTGGGAACGGTCTACTTTTTGGGGGGTGCAGGCGGCATAGAGGTAGGCGCCGTCAGCGCTTAACGCCAGGTAAACCTGTTTTTGCTCCGCGAAGCCCGTGCGCCAGACGCTGTCCCCGTCCGCGTCCAGGGCCTGCAGGCTGGTGCCGGCGTCTTTTTTGTTATGCGCCAGGTAGACGTAGCTACGGCCGGCGTCGACGGCGATGGGGTAGTCGCTGGCGCCCAGATGCCAGACCATATTGCGCCGCGGGGCGACAGCGTAGAGGCTGCTCCCCAGGAGCAGGTAAAAGAGATCCCCCGGCCCTGGAGTGAGGTTGGGTGCCGCTGCCCGGTTGCCCTTTTCCCCGGTGAGAAGGGTAAAGCTCCAGCCAGTGCGGCCGT
>DFYS01000124.1 GCA_002383405.1 Moorella sp. UBA4076 | reverse complement strand
CTTGCCGGCGTGACCATTTCTCCTTTGCTGGCTATGGCGGCCTAAACAACTCGTTTTTTATTGCAGTTTTGAAGCCGTAAGGCACTAATAAAGACTTTTTGCAGCAGAATCATATTTATCCCTAAAAACAACTATGCCCTGCTGGCCCCGGCCTGCCTCGGATTTTATAGATAGTTAATCACCGCCTGCGCCCCTTTTTATTCCGCCCCTCTTGCCTGCCTGTACCAGAACCATTCGCCCCGGCTGCCTGACGAATAAACTTCGCCCGCCTCCGTTACGAAAATGCGTTCGCATCAATTCCCTTTTCATGCTAAGCTATAGCTGTCCGAAAGGAGGTGAGAAAAATGCCCGTTGTCAGCAGTCCTCTGGCTACCAGCCTGCGCCTGCAGGTGCAGACCGGCACTGACGTTGACGGCAAGCCCGTTTACCGGATGCGCTCTTACAGCCGCGTCAAGCCGGCCGCCGCCGACCAGGATGCCTACGATGTCGCCCAGGCGCTTGGCAGCCTCCAGGTCCATCCCATTAACGCCATCAGCCGCGTCAACGAGAACGACCTCAGTGCGACCGTCTAAATAATGGCAACCGGATAGCCGGCAGCAGCAATGCCGCCGGCTCCGGTGGCCGGGAAAGGAGGTGAAACCAGCATGCTCACCAAACGGCTGGAACTGATTTTCCAGAACCTGGCCGGGCGCCGCACCACCCTGGCTGTCCAGGACCCCCGTGAAAATCTCACGGAAACGGAAGTGCGCACTGTAATGCAGCTTATCCTGGACCGCAATATCTTTACCTCGCCCGGCGGTGATCTGAGTGCCATTATCGGCGCCCGCATCGTCACCCGTGATGTCACCGATATTATCGCCGCCTAGCGCCGTTTAATGCGGCCCGGCGGAAAACCGCCGCCGGGGAGCGGGTACAGGGTGGGGCACATCAACAAGCGCCCCACCCCTTGCCCCATCCTTCTGCCACTTCACCCATCTTATCCAAGGAGGTGCTGCCTTTTGTTACGCGTCCAATTCAGCTCTTTCGCCCGCCCCCGCCGCGGCCGGTGCGACTGCTGCGACCGCCAGCAAACCCTGGCCGGCAAGGTATTGCTCCTTGATGACGCCGCCCTCATCGGCGACCTCATCCTGTGTGACGAATGTACCGCCGCCTGGGAGGAACTCCTGGACCAGGCGCAGGGGAAGGTAACCGAGGAATGGATTTTTGACCAAACGAAGGGAGAGTGATTAAAATGGAAGACCTGTGGGCCCAAATCGGCAACTACGGTTTCCCGATGGTCATCGCCTTTTACCTCCTGATCCGGGTAGAAAAAAAGCTCGACGACCTGACGGTGGCCATCAATGACCTCGTCCGCACTCTGGACCGGGCACCTTAAAGAACCATCTCGTCCCGTAAAGTTCGCCGCCATAGCCCCTTTTAACCTTGACTCCGTATATTTGTTCGATTATAATAGAGATAAAAAGGCAGGGGGTGTAGTTTTTGCCAAACAACTGGATCAAAGAATATCGCTGGGTTAATCTCAACTGCCTGGTACCGGTTTACGGCCAGGGTGACGACGCCGGTAACTATACCGAGGTCTGGCTGGATACAGGGACCAGGTTCCTGGACCGGCGCCGGGTAAAGACGGTGTTAAAATCCCTGGCCTCCTACCTGGGCGTATCCTGGCAGCAGCAATATACCGCCTGGCTGGAGAAGGGGCGCAGCCACCTGGCTCCCATTGTCCTCGGTCCGGAAATGGCCCTTATCCCTTTACGCCTGCGCCAGCCGCGCAGTCGCGACGAAGGTGGGACAGGCTATGTGGTTGGTAACAACGTGGTACGCTGCGAAGGGGTGAAGGACGGCCCTTACCGGTCGCACCTTATCCTGAGGGGCGGCCAGGTCCTCCCCTGCCTCCTCAGCCCGGCGACGGTGGAGCTGCGCCTCTTATCAGGGCAGAAAGCCCTGCAGCGCCGCCGCGAAATCCAGCAGCAGCTGGAGGCTGCCGGCAGCACAGTAAAGGAACCAGAAGCTCTGCCGGCGGATGCCAGCAACAACCCCGGTACGCCCTGGACGCCCTGCACGCAGGCGCAGGGGCCTGCTCCCGGCGACAGCCGTTACTATGAGCATCCCCACCTGCTGGTGGCCCCCGGCGGCCGCACCCTGCCGGTGCGGGTGGTCGGCGGGCAGGGCAATATCATCATCCTTTGTCAGGAAGCTAAAAAGGCACCCGGCTGATGAATGGGCTGCACAAACCCGAAAGGCCGTCCCAGAAGGGCGGCCTTTTGTTGATCATCGCCTGCCTGCCCTTTTCCACCAACCCGGGGTCGTAGAAAGTCCGGATCATGTTCTTCACCTCCTGGTCGACTTTGCTGTATTCGTCGTATTTGCCGTACAGGTATTCCATGATGTTCAGCATAATAGCCTGCATTTCCCCGGCGTCTTCGGGGGTAATCTTTTCTTCCGCCAAGGCCAATGTGATGGTTTTGACGACTTCGGCGGCTGTTTGCAGGAGATGGCTGTATGCTTCAGCCTCCATCTCTCCTTCCGGCAAGCGACGCCCGAAGAGCCACCCCACCAGGACAACATTTTGCTATTGCTTCTAAATATTTTTTAGGCTATATTTAAAGTTGAGACGGGGTGATAACTGATGGAGGAAAAACCGACACTATACCTTGAGACAACGATCCCCAGTTACCTTGCAGCCAAATTTAGCCGTGATCTCGTTGTAGCCGCCAAACAACAGGCAACTCATGAGTGGTGGACCTACGAAAGAAACAAATTTCAAATTTATATCTCACAACCTGTTGTGGTAGAGGCGAAAGCTGGAGACCCCGAGGCTGCTACTTTAAGAAACAAATATCTCAAAGGCCTTGCCATCTTACCTGCCACAGAGGAAGTAGAAAATCTAGCCAGGAAATATACTACAGTGCTCGGGATTCCTCAAAAAGCATTATTAGATGCCGTACACCTTGCCTACGGAGTGGCATATAACCTGGATTACATTTTAACTTGGAACTGCAAACACCTTGCCCACGGTGAAGTTCGTAAGAAACTTAAACGGTATAATACTTCCGTGGGATTAGAAACCCCGGAAATTGTTACTCCATTTGAATTAATGGGGAGGAATTAAATCATGGCCTACGACGATCCTATTGTGAATGAAGTTAGAAAGTCGCGTAAACAACTTCTAGACCAGTGTCAAGGTGATATTACCAGGTTCTTTAAATTTATCCGTGAAGAAGAAAACAAAAACCCAGAAAAACTTGCTAAACCATCGAGAGTAATGAAATCAATGCCGAAGATAAGCGTTTAAAAAGCCTTTCTGATATACCCCCTGATATGGAAGGGCTCAACTATACGACCAGCTTTGTAGTCTTCATACCCTTTGGCTACTGCATCAGCTATTTCTGGATCATCCAGGTCATTATCAAGGTCATATTGAGTATTGGTTTCTATAGTAGTAATAAGTACTCGTTTATCACCGAGATCTATGACAGTACTTGATTTATCCTGTAGTATCCTGTTAAGCTCTTTTTTAAGCATCGTAGCTAATTGAACCATATTTCCGCGCCTCGCCTGCCTCTAATACTGGTTTATTTGTATTTTATCACGATTAGCAAGGGAATTCTACTTCCATCTTCGACACTGTCATCTTCGAAGCTTCAAAAATACTTTCCCCTGTTTGCCAGCCATGGTATAATGACTTTGTCAGAACGTTTGCACCGGAAAGGATTTTGCTCCGTGGCTGTTAATGTGTTTGGCCGTACTGTCAAGGTGTAAGCCAGGGGCTTACCGCAGCCACCTTCTACCTGGGTCTCAGCTCTTTCCTTCGGGAGAATAATATGCTACTATTTGTAATAAAGACTGATGAACGAGGTGAATATTTATGTCCTCAATACTACGTCAAAAGATAAATAGTGAGCTGGAACAACTGCCTCCGAAGAAACTAGCGCGGGTATTTAGATATATACAAGCTATTAAAGCTGCCGGTGAAGATGGGGAGATAGATATTCTGTCTTTATCCCATGACGAGGACCTCATTCGCCAGGTCAGGAAAAGCCGTATAGAAAAAAGTCAAGATCTGGGTTTAAGCGGAATGGAAGGCCTGGAATACTTGCAGCAGATGATTACCAAATATGAGCAATAGACTTTACCTGGTCGACTTTGCTGTAATCGCCGTATTTGCCGTACAGATATTCCATGATGTTCAGCGAGCTGAGGCTACATAAATGCAAGCCCACCAGAATTATACTGGAGGGCTCGATGGAAATACCCTTCCTCATCCCATATCAGTAAATTATTTACTGGAGACCCTTAGTGGTCCTTCTTAAAATAATGGTCTGTACCTCTTCCAGAGTATCAGCAGCAAACAGCTCTTCCAGGATCTGATCAAGGACTGGCAAGTCGTTTATGCCCTGCACCTTTTGTTGTAAATCGCAAGATCGCTCGCCAAATCTGCGGTAGAGATACCTGCATATAACCTCTTGAGCTTTTTCCATCCGGCCTTTAGTTTCCGCTTCTGCCCGTTCTTCCTTTACCCAATCCTGGTAGATCGGCGACTGCATCACCATATCCCTCCTTATCAGCGTATAGACTAATTCCGCCTCATATTTACCCCCGGCCAAAATACCCATGACAGCCAGTAGATCTTGCCGTAGAGATGCATCCTCAATCTGGTTAACGACCGTTATACTCCGCTGTAAAACCTGTTGGGGTCCTTCCCCACTTTTCCCCTTCATTAGCGGCAGCAAAGGGTAAAGCCCGATCAGTCCCTGCGCGATTATGGTTTCCCTCGACTCTTCCCAAACCCGCACTACCCGGTAGGTAAATTCCAGCGTCTTTAAGTTACCCCAGCAATCGCTAAGCTGATGACTCTTATTGACGTGTTCAGGATAGAAGAAAAATACCGCCTGGAGAATTG
>DFYS01000013.1 GCA_002383405.1 Moorella sp. UBA4076 | reverse complement strand
TTTTTAACAGGTTATAGGCTCCCAGGGTCTGCTCATTGCCCTTGGAGGCCTCGGAACCGATATTGAGCAATCCCACCCGCGGTTCACGAATACCCATTACCCTGGCGGCGTAGAGATTGCCCATCAGGGCAAATTCATAGAGGTGTTCGGGCCGGCAATCGACATTGGCGCCGGCATCGAGCAAAAGCCGCGGCCCTTTTAAGGTCGGGAGGATAGTAGCTATAGCCGGCCGTTGGATTTTGCCGCTGCGGCCCAGGGTTAAAAGGGCTGCTGCCATCTGGGCGCCGGTACTGCCGGCGGAGACTACGGCTGCAGCACGGCCTTCTTTAACCATGCGGGTGGCTACCATTATCGACGCTTCCCGCTTGCGCCGTAACGCCAGGGCCGGCTGTTCATCCATCGCCACCACCTGGTCGGTATGGGCAATCTCCAGACTGGCGGGGGGATGCTGTGAGGCGAGCAGGGGTTCCAGCTGCCGGCGGTCACCGACGAGGATTATCTCCGCTATCCCTGCCCGGGCCGCATCCAGCGCCCCCTGCACTATCTCGCGAGGGGCATGATCGCCCCCCATGGCATCCACGGCTATCTGCAATAAGTTCACCCTCCGTAAAACGGAAGTCAGAGGCTGCCCCGCTGCGCCAGTTTCTTTAGTGAAGCCTCTCACTCCGAAACTTAAATACTACGGCAGCGTAATTCCCTCATTGAAACTGATAAGCATCCAGCTTTATGACAGGAGCTGGAGCCTCCTTGCCGGTGGGCCCTGAGCGCCGCCTCCCGGTCATCAGGACAGCCTGGCACGGTAATATACCCTCGCTTTCGTTCTCAGGTGCCATCACCGGAAATCTCAGCGGGTTCCGGGGTGATGATCACAAACTGGCCTTTGAAAACTATTTCCCCGCTGACCCGCGAGTGGACGGATACCAGGGTGGTAACCCCCCTGGTCACCTTGACCATAGCGCGGGCAATCACCCGCTCGCCGGCGTATACCGGTCGCCGGTAACGGACCCGCGCACTGCTGGTCAGGACTACTTCGGCGCCAACGGCAGCCAGAGCCAGGGAATGGGCCTGAGTAAAAAGGTAGTGGCCACGGGCCACGCCAGCCGGCTGGACCAGCATGCCGGGTGCGATCTCCAGGATGGAGATCGCCATAATGCCGGGCTGGAGCTCGACCAGCTCGCCCATCAGCTCCGCCGCCGTTACCCCCCGCATCCGTGACCTGGCTTCCCGGGCCATATCCATGATGCGCTCCCTGACCTCGGGAATACCCAGCGCCAGGCGGTCGAGACGGATGGTAGGTATACTGACCTTAAATTTGGCGGCCAGCTCCTCATCGGTGGCAAAGGGATTGCCGCGCAGGTAGCGATACAAAGCCTGCTGGCGCTCTTCCTTGTTCCCCTTCCGGCGTACCAAATAGCTCACCTCATAAATCTGGTACCAAATAATATTACCAGGCCATATTTATATTATAATGATCCTGGCATATTTATGCAAGTAAAAAATAGCCGGCAATATTTGCCGACCCTGAAAATGATGTAGGAAGTGGGAGGCTGGCATCCTTCTGCTGCTGCCACGCCGGCGGCACGGGCGTCTATTCGGCTACTTTGATCACTTCGCGCCCCTTGTAGTAGCCGCATTTGGGGCAAACCCGGTGGTTCTGCTTCAGCTGATGGCACTGAGGACATTCAACCAGCGAGGGTGCCGCCATCTGGCCCCAGATGGAGCGGCGTTTATTTTTGCGGGTCTTGGAGGTCCTCCTTTTAGGTACACCCAATCCAATCCTCTCCTTACCAATATTTTCATGGTTCGCTAGTGGCGCGCGCCACCATGAGGGGCTCCTTCTTTGACAATGGTGTCATCTGGCAGCAGCCCTTCCAGTACCGCCAGGCGGGGGTCAACCGTCCGGTCGTTACACTGGCATGGCCCCTCATTCAAATTCCGGCCACAGTGGGAACAAAGACCCTGGCAGCTCTCCCGGCAGAGCCATTTCATCGGCAGGGCCAGAATAAGGGTTTCCTCCACCGGCAGCCTTAAATCAATGAAATCCCCTGCCAGCGGCTGCATCGTACTGTTTGCGTCGCCATCTTCGCCGGTGGCCGGCAGGCGCCCGGCAAGAGCATACTCCTCTTCCAGGGGGGCTACTACCGAATAGCGGTAGTGGCCCAGGCAACGGTCGCAGGTTAACTCCAGGGTAGTAGCCACCTGCCCCCTGACTACCAGGAAACGGCCGCTATTGGTCACCCGGCCGTAAACACGTACCGGCGCGACAATAGGAACCCGGGCGGCAGCGGTCACCAGGTGAGACCAGCTTGCCTGGGTTCTAAACTCGTGCTCGCTTCCCGGCTTCGTCTTTAAGTCACTGACACCAATTTTCACCACATTCACCGTGTAGATTATACCGGAAAGGCCGGCCGGGTGTCAACCTGCCTGGACAATGGCCAGTGCTGACGCATCAAAAATCGCTATAACCCTTGTCCGCCAAAGATCTAAGCATAAGATTGCTGCGATAAAAATTTTAGTAAGATCCCCTGAACACCTTATACAATGCCATGCCTGCGCCTCATGCGTCAGCACTGGACAATGGCCAGTGCTGACGCATCTAAAACCTGCTTGCGCGCGATATTTCCGCATTTACTCGTTGAATTACCGCGACAAAAGGCATGGCTCATCCTGGACATGGCGCCTATTTAGAGGGGGCTGCGTCAGGCCTGGACGATGGCCAGGGTATCGCGGGCGATCATCAGCTCTTCATTGGTGGGGATGATCAAGGTACGGACGCGGGCGCCGGGGGCGGTGATTTCCCTTTCCTGGCCCCGGATCTGGTTCTTTTCCCGGTCAATCCTGATGCCCAGGTAGTCCATATCCTGGCAAATGGCTTCTCTGGCTGCTGCCGAATTCTCTCCCAGGCCGGCGGTGAAGACCAGGGCTTCAATGCCGTTCAGGGCGGCTGCATAGGCGCCGATGTATTTTTTGGCCGTATAGATAAAAACATCCCAGGCCAGGCGGGCGCGCTCATTGCCCGCTGCCATAGCGGCTTCAATGTCGCGAAAATCGCTGCTGACACCGGAGACCCCCAGAACCCCGGACTGGCGGTTCATCAAACGGTCCATATCCGCCGGGGTGTAGCCTTCCTTGACCATGAGGAAGGTGATAATGGCCGGATCGATATCACCGCAGCGGGTGCCCATGGTCAGGCCGGCCAGGGGGGTAAAGCCCATGCTGGTATCATAAGAGCGACCGTTTTTGACGGCAGTGATGCTGGAGCCATTCCCCAGGTGGCAGGTAACGGCGTTGAATTCTTCCAGGGGTTTACCGGTCAGGGTGGCGGCCCGCAGGGTTACATAGCGGTGCGAAGTACCATGAAAACCATAGCGGCGGATATGATGGCGCTGACACAGTTCATAGGGAAGGCTGTAAGTATAGGCATAAGCGGGCAGGCTCTGGTGGAAGGCTGTATCGAAGACGCACACCTGAGGCATGCCGGGCAGTATTTCCTCGCAGGCTTCAATCCCCCGCAGGCCAGGAGGGTTATGCAAGGGGGCCAGGACCTGGAGCTCCCGCAAAATGGCTTTCGTTTCCTGGTTTGCCAGCACGGAAGCGGAAAAATCGCCGCCGTGGACCACCCGGTGGCCGATGGCGCCGATAGCGCTGAAGTCTTTAATCACACCGTAATGGGGATCAGCCAGCGCTTCCAGACAGAGGCGGATGGCAACTTTATGGTCGGGAATAGCGGTCTCCCGGACCAGCTTTTCTTTACCCGCGGGCCGGTGGGTCAGGACCGAACCCTCGATGCCGATCCTTTCGACCAACCCTTTGGCCAAGACGCTTTCGTCCTGCATATCGAAGAGTTGATACTTGACTGAGGAACTGCCGCAGTTGAGTACTAAAATGTTCATAAAAATCAATCCCTCCATTGCTATTATTTGGTTTGCTTGCTATATGTTACCCTGGTGTTCCAATGCGGCGCAGAGCCCCTCCTGCCTCTATTAGCATGGTACTATCAGGCGTTCAAAGTCAACCTCCTCGTTAAAATTCGCACAAAGACGGCAATCCTTGCGCCTGTTGCTTCTAAAATCAAGCCGGCGGCGTATATTGCTTAAGAAGATGTCCTTGAAGAGGTGACCTCGGTGCGCCGCCAGGTGCTCATCATCAGCCATAACCTGGCCCCCCTTTTGACCGTCCTGGCCGTTATGGTTCTGGCGCTGGCCATTATTCTGTTCCCGCAACCGATTTTTCAGGCTGCCCTGCGCGGCCTGCGCGCCTGGTGGGAAATCGTCGTTCCAGCCCTGCTGCCCTTTTTCATCATCGCCCAGCTTTTTATGGGGCTGGGAATTGTCCATTTCCTCGGTGTACTCCTGGAACCGGTGATGCGGCCCCTCTTCAACGTCCCGGGCAGCGGTGCCTTTATTATGGCCATGGGGTATACCTCCGGTTCCCCCATCAGCGCCATGCTTACTGCCCAGCTGCGCCAGCAGGGCCTGGTCACCCGGGTGGAAGGGGAAAGGCTCATTTGTTTCACCAACAACGCCAGCCCCCTTTTTATGCTGGGGGCAGTAGCCGTGGGTATGCTCCATAACCCGGCCCTGGGGCCGGTCCTGGCCGGTGCCCATTACGGCGCCAACTTCTGCGTGGGCCTCCTGTTCCGCTTCTATGGCCGCCGGGCAACTCCCTCACCGCCGGCGGCTTGTTCGCTCCTGACCTTACCGCGGCGGGCCTGGCGGGCCATGCTCCTGGCGCAACAACGCGACGGCCGCCCCCCGGGACAGCTCCTGGGGGATGCCGTCAGCCGTTCCTTCCAGACGCTGATTACCATCGGCGGCTTTATCATCCTGTTCAGCGTTATCATCCAGGTGGCCACCATCCTGGGCCTGCTGGGGCCCCTGGGTCAAATTCTCCTTTATGCCAGTGCCCCCTTTGGTTTAAGCCCGGATATCGCCCCCGCCCTGGCCGCCGGCGTCCTGGAAATGACCATGGGGGCCAAATTTGCCAGCGAAGCAACCGCCGGCACCCTGGAACAGTTAACGGCCATCAGCCTGATTCTGGGCTGGGCCGGGCTATCGATTCTGGGGCAGGTGGCAGCCATGGTCAGCCATACTGATTTGCGCCTGGGACCCTTTATCCTGGCCCGCCTGCTCCATGGCTTTCTGGCTGCCGTACTGGTCCATCTCTGTCAGGGTCCGGCCCGGCCGGTCCTGTTGTGGCTGGCTCCGGAAATTACCCCGCTGCCGGGAACCCCCTGGCTTACCCTGTGGGTGTATTATACCGGCTTTACCCTTACCCTGATGGCAGGGCTTTTTGGCCTGGCCGGGATAGGTCTGGCGGCCCGCCATTTTTTCCGCCGGCGGTTCTGAAATAGAAGTGGGAAGTGAGAGGGTACCCCCGGCCCGGGCGTCTATCTACCCTTTGAAGTCACCGGGCTGGCTGCCGCCGCAGCCTCCCCGGCCGTCGTACTCCCGCCGGGATAGGATTGTAGTTCCTGGCGCCCCTGGCGTACCTGGGCCAGGGTCTGGTTTAAATTGGCTTCCAGCCGGCTCAATACCTCATCAGCGTAGCCGAGGGCTCCGGCTTGCATCTCCTCCGCCAGGCGCTGGGCGCGGTTGACAATTTCCCCCGCCTGGTTCCTGGCCTTGCGTACCAGCTCATTTTCCTGGGCCATTATTTCCGTCCGCTTTTCCGCCTCGGTCAGAAGGTCGCGGGCCTTCAGGCGGGCCTCCTCCAGCAGGCGCTCCTTCTCCTGAGTTATCCACCGCGCCTGGCGCACCTCTTCGGGCAACGACGTCCGCAGGCGGTCCAGATAATCGAGGAAAAGGTCGCCATCAAGGAAAACCTTGCCTGTCAGGGGAATGTGGCGGCTCTTTTCGATTATTTTCTCCATTTCTTCAATCAGGGTTATAAACTCCATCCAGCCAGCCCTCCTGCTCGGGTATAGAAGTTTAAAGCTGTATCACCATAAACCCTGCGGGCCTTCATAATCATAGCAGCTGGTGGTGACCCGGCTTCGGCAGCGGCCGTTTCCAGGATCGCCAGGCCCGCCGGGGCGAGGACGGCGGCTGCCATAGGCAGCACAATAGCTCCCCATCCCTGGCGATAGGGCGGGTCGATATAGACCAGATCAAAAATGCAGTCCCTGGCCGCCAGATCAACCAGCGCCCGGCGGGCATCGACAGGCATAATGCGCCCCTGATCCTGAAAACCGACCGCGACCAGGTTGGCATGAAGGCACGCCAGGGCCTGGCGGTTATTCTCGATAAAAACGGCTTCCCTGGCGCCCCGGCTCAAGGCCTCCAGCCCTACAGCCCCGGAACCGGCGAAGAGATCCAGGAAGCGGCTGTCAATAACCCGCCCGCCCAGGATATTGAACAGGGCTTCCCGGACCCGGTCGCTGGTGGGGCGGGTAGTCCGTCCTTTCGGGGTGCGCAAGCGGTGTCCCCGCATCCGGCCGGCGATAATTCTTAACATAAATCGACCTCTCTTCCGCTATTATAGCATAAAAGGCCTGGAAAAAAGAACAGCATCAGCGCCTATTAAGCGCAAAAAAGCAAAAATATTTTCCTCCACTGGGTATAATTTGCCTTGATGGCGTCCATAATATTTACCGGTAAGCCTGGTTGTCAGGTTTACCGTGAAGAGCTTAGGGTTATTTATTAACCCTCCCCCATGAGCTCTTCCTCCGGTTTCTCCTCTCCCAAGCCGCCGGTCACCCGCCGGCGGCTAAACTCTGGCCGTTCCCCCCGGGAACGGCGTTTTTTTGTGCCGCTGAACAGACGCCCATGCCGCCGGCGCGGCACCAGCAGCAGGATGAAAACGGCAGTATTGTAGGCGAGGTGGGGCAGGTTCCCGGAGGGCGC
>DFYS01000129.1 GCA_002383405.1 Moorella sp. UBA4076 | reverse complement strand
CGTTGCTGCCGCGACCGTTTGTTTCTTTTCCTCCCGGCGGGCCGTTGCCGCCCGATCCTGCTGCCGTCCGGCAGCCGCCGGTTTCCCGGCAGCCTCACCCGGAGCAGTCCGGGTAGTTGCCGCCCCGCCGGCATCGTGGCCGGGCTGAGATTGGCGGGCCTGGTCCGCAGCCTCAGTTTTGGCGGGTTCCTGGCGGAGGTCTTTTTGCCGCGGCAGAGCACCAGCCGCCTCTGTTTTTTCTCCCATCGGAGGTCCAGGCAGCTCCGTCTTTTCTCCCATGGCGGGCCTGACCGCATCCTTTTCCTCTCCCGCGAGGGGACGGGCAGGTGCTGCCGCCGGCACCGCCGGGCTCGCCTGTTTAACCTGTTCATTACTGGCTGCCTGCTGTTTTTTCAGCTGCGCCACCCTGGCGGCCCGCCACAGCTGACGATAGTGATTGCGTATTTTTATAACTTCTCCGTTTTCCAGGACACTCATATGGGAACGGGTGAAGATACCCAGCTGGACCATGGTATCCGTTAAATCCTTATTAGTAACTTTTAACTCCTTAGCCAATTCGTAGACACGTGTTTTGGCCATTAAACCACCCCCATATTCTCATGCACCAACCTCCCGTACTTTCTGCCGAATTAAATTCGCTAAATTGGCATCGGTAATGCCGACGACGGCACACGGAGGTTTACCCAATGCTGCTCCAATTGTTGCTTTATCACCAAATAAAAGGCCCTGACTGCCGTTTTGCCGGGAGAGCGCCAACAACCTGGACTGAAGCCGGGGACTGGTGTCCCTGGCTGCGATAAGAAGCACCACCTTACCCCGCTTTAAAGCGGCCATTACAGCCTGATAGCCTGAAGTTACCCGGCCGGCGCGGTAAGCCAGGCCCAGGAGGTTATAAACTTCATCCATTGTTCTGGCCCGGACCAAGGCTGTCCTCAAGGGCAGCCAGTACCTCGGCGGTTAAACTGACACCCAGAGCCCGCTCCAGGGCTTTACTTTTCACAGCCTTCCGCAGGCACTCCACCCGCGGGCAGATATAAGCACCCCGGCCGGCGCGTTTCCCGGTGGGATCAATAACCACCTGGTGCTCCGGGGTCCGGACTACCCGCAACAGGTTGCGTTTGTCATCGCGGCCGCGGCAGCCGACACACATGCGCAAAGGTATTTTTCTGGGCCTGGGCAACCCCATTCCTCCCTCTCATTTCTTCCCGTTCGCCGGTGGCGCAATGTTACCATAAACTCTCCCCCCTTGCCGTTTTGGAATGGGGGAATGATAAACCTTATTGGCGCGGAGCTGCTGTCCAAGCCGCAAGCAGTTCTTAGCTTCCGGCAGGTGGTTCCTCCAGGTCATTGTCAAGTGTGATAGCATCCAGACCGTCAAGGTCCAGACCATCCACCTCGTTCAAATCCAGGTCCGCCTCCCAATTGTCCCAGTCGCCGGCTTCGGATTCGCTCTTGATATCGATTTTCCAGCCGGTTATCCGCGCCGCCAGGCGGGCATTCTGGCCTTCCTTGCCGATAGCCAGCGACAACTGGTTGTCGGGCACAATCACCTGGCTGACCTTATTTTCTTCATCCACAATAACATCCAGCACCCGCGCCGGGCTCAAAGAATTGGCCACGTAAACCGCCGGGTCATCACTCCATTTAATGATATCCACCTTCTCGCCCCGGAGTTCCTGGACCACCGCCTGCACCCGCGAACCTTTAGGACCCACGCAGGAGCCAACCGGATCCACTTTTTCGTCACGGGAGTGAACGGCAATCTTGGAGCGGGCGCCGGCCTCCCGCGCCACCCCCTTAACCTCGACAATACCGTCATGAATCTCCGGTACTTCCAGTTCAAAAAGCCTTTTGATCAGGCCCGGGTGGGTGCGAGACACCATGATCTGCGGCCCCTTGTTGGTCTTGCGTACCTCCAGGATATAAGCCTTTAACCTTTCCCCCTGCCGGTAGCTATCACCAGGGCTTTGTTCGCTGGTAGGCAGAACGGCTTCCGCGCGACCCAGATCGAGGATAATATTCTTGCCCTCCTGACGCTGGATCACCCCGGTGATAATATCATTCTCCCGGCCGATGAATTCATCGTAGATAAGGCCGCGCTCGGCTTCCCGGATGCGCTGGACCACCACCTGTTTGGCTGTCTGGGCGGCAATACGCCCGAATGACCGCGGCGTCACCTCTTTTTCGACGACATCGTCAAGCTCGTAATTATTGTTAATAGCCCGAGCCTCTTCCAGGGAGATCTCAACGCGGGGGTCAGTTACTTCTTCCACTACCTGGCGCTGGGCCAGGACTTTAATCTCGCCGGTATCACGGTGGATCTCCACCCGCACGTTCTGGATGGGGCCAAAATTTTTCTTATAGGCCGATATCAGGGCCGCCTCGATGGCTTCCAGCAGGATTTCGGTCTTGATGCCCTTTTCCCTTTCCAGATCGCGCAATGCTTGCATAAACTCGGTATTCATCCTCAGGCCTCCTCATCCTCGGCCGGGTCAAACACCAGCCTGGCCGTAGCCACCTGTTCCAGGGGAATGGCCAGCAGGCGCCCATCGGCAAGTTGTACCTGCACCTGCCCCTCCTGGTAACCCCGTAACCGCCCCTGCCAGTGGCGTTGACCCTCTATGGGAGCAAAGGTGCGCAGTTTTAGCTTGCGCCCGCTAAAACGCTGAAAATCAGCCTCTTTTTTTAACGGGCGTTCCAGGCCCGGCGAGGATACTTCCAGATAATAGCTGTTGGGAATAGGATCCTCCTGATCCAGGATGCCGCTCACCGCCCGGCTCACCTTCTCACAATCATCCAGGCTGATGCCTTCCGGCCGGTCGATAAAGAGCCGCAGGATATAGCGGCCTCCCTCCCGGCCGTACTGCAGGTCGACCAGGTCATAGCCCATGCCGGCAAGCACCGGTTCCACCAGCCCCTGGACTAATTCCGTCAGTTTGCTCAACAGGGTAGCCTCCTACATTGTCAACATAAAAGAGTGGGCGAAGACCCACTCTTTTCCAGTAACGCAACAAGTAATGTCTGCCGCTAAACAACCTGGCAATAGTATAGCACAGGTTACCCGCGGCTGCAAGGGAAAAATCCGGGCAACAGTGCATGCACAGCAAAAATTGCTATAAACCTTGTCCGCCAAAGATCTGTTACGCCTGCAATTTATACAGCAAGCGTTGGGTGCTGGGCTTCTGAATGAAGTATCCTCCTACCGGTGCCGCCGGACTAGCATAGTCGTCTACCCGAAAAACGCCAGCTGGTCGGAGGCCGGCAGGGCGGCCAGGGCGCCGTGTTTCTCCAGGGCTTCAATGACCGTTTTGCTCACCCGGCTGCGGCGCTGCAGGTCCTCGATGGAGGTGAAGGACCGCTCCTGGCGGGCGCGGACGATAGCCTCGGCCGCGGCCTGGCCCACTCCGCTCAAAGCTCCCAGGGGCGGCAGGAGGCGGCCCGGTGCCACCAGGAAGCGGCTGGCATCCGATTTATCCAGGTCGATACGCTTGCACGTAATACTCCGGCAGTACATCTCGCGGGCGACCTCCATGATGGTGAGGATATTCTTTTCCCGCGCCGTAGCCTCATTGCCCTTTTTCTCCAGGGCGGCAATCTCCTCCTGGATGCGCTCCAACCCGCCGGCCACCACGTCGGCGTCGAATTCGTCGGCGCGGATGCTGAAAAAGGAAGCGTAGAAGGCCTCCGGGTAATAGACTTTGAAATAGGCGATGCGGAAGGCCATAGTTACGTAGGCCACGGCGTGGGCCTTGGGGAAGAGGTAGCTGATCTTCTTGCAAGACTGCAGGAACCAGTCCGGTACCCCGGCCGCCCGGATGACCTCTTCGTTTTCTTTCTTTACCCCTTTGCCTTTACGCACATCCTCCATGGTGCGAAAGGCGATATCGGCCGCCACCCCGTGCTGCATCAGGTAGTTCATAATGTCGTCGCGGGTGGAGATGGCCTCGCTTAAGCATGCCGTACCGCTTTTAATCAAATCCTGAGCGTTGTTCAACCAGACGTCGGTGCCGTGGGAGAAGCCGCTGATGCGCACCAGCTCGGCAAAGGTCCGCGGCCGGGTGTCCTCCAGCATCTGGCGGACAAAGCGGGTGCCAAACTCGGGTATCCCCAGGGTGCCGACCTGGGCCCCGATGTCTTCCGGCTTTACCCCCAGGGCTTCAACGCCGGCGAAGAGGGACATGGTGCGGGGCTCGTCCAGGGGGATCGCGCGGGCGTTGACGCCGGTCAGGTCCTCCAGCATTTTGATTACCGTCGGGTCATCGTGGCCCAGCAGGTCCAGCTTCACCAGGCGGCTGCTGATGGAGTGATAGTCAAAATGGGTGGTGATGGTACCGCTGCCGGTATCGTCAGCCGGGTACTGCAGGGGCGTAAAGTGGTGCATGTCCACTCCCTGGGGGACGACCATCAGCCCCCCGGGGTGCTGGCCGGTGGTACGTTTAACGCCGGTAATCCCTTTCACCAGGCGGTTGATCTCCGCCTGGCGGGCCTTGAACCGCTTTTCCTCCAGGTATTTGTGGACAAAGCCGAAGGCCGTCCGCTCGGCCAGGGTGGCGATGGTGCCGGCGCGAAAGACGTGTTCTTTGCCGAAGATTGCTTCCGTGTACTGGTGCGCCCGCGCCTGGTACTCGCCGGAGAAATTGAGATCGATATCCGGTACCTTGTCGCCCTTGAAGCCCAGGAAGACCTCAAAAGGTATATCATGGCCGTCTTTCACCAGGGCGGTACCGCAACGGGGGCAGTCCCTGTCCGGCAAATCAGCGCCGCATTTAGCATCTCCGCTGGTGCTGAACTCACTGTAACGGCAATGCGGGCAGCGATAATGGGGCGGCAGGGGGTTGACCTCGGTAATCCCGGCCATGGTGGCTACCAGGGAAGAGCCTACCGAACCGCGGGAGCCGACCAGGTAGCCGTCCTCATTGGACTTGCGTACCAGTTTGTGAGCGATCAGGTAGAGGACGGCGAAACCGTGGCCGATAATGGCCTTCATTTCCTTATCCAGGCGTGCCTGGACCAGCCCAGGAAGGGTGTCGCCATACCAATCGTGAGCTTGGGTCATTACGATCCGGGTCAGCTGTTCCTCCGCCCCGGGAATCTCCGGCGGGTAAAACTCATCCGGGATGGGTTGCAGGTCATCCACCTGTTCGATAATCAGCCGGGGATTGGTGATTACCACCCGGCGGGCTGTCTCCGGGTCGAGATAAGCGCATTCCTCCAGCATCTCCGTCGTAGTACGGTAATACAGGGGCGCCTGGGTTTCGTCGGCGTAACCCTGGCCGGCCTGAAGGATCTGGCGATAGATAGCGTCCTCCGGATTCAGAAAGTGGACGTCACCGGTGGCGACCACCGGCTTAGCCAGTTTATCGCCCAGGGCAATAATCTGCCGGTTCATCGCGATTAAATCCTGGCGGTCCTTGACCTGCCCTTCCCGGATTAAAAAGTCGTTATTGGCCAGCGGCTGGATCTCCAGGAAATCATAAAAGGCCGCAATCTCCGCCAGGTGGGCCGGGTCGGCCCCGGCCAGGTAACCTCTGATGAGCTCCCCGGCCTCGCAGGCCGTGCCCAAAAGCAGCCCCTCGCGGTAGTGCTGGACCAGGTGGCGCGGCAGCCGCGGTTTGCGGTAAAAATAGTCCAGATGGGAGCGGGAAACCAGGCGATAAAGGTTGGCCAGACCCTGCCTGTTTTTGACCAGCAGAATAATATGGTAGGTGCGCTGGTGGTCGGGGGGCTGGCCGTCGTCGTCAAAGAGATAACCCTCCAGGCCGTAGATGATTTTAACGCCGTATTTATTCCCGGCCTCGGCGGCGGCCGGGAAGGCCTGGAGGACGCCGTGGTCGGTAATGGCCACCGCGTCGTGGCCCCAGCGGGCGGCCTGCTGGACAATAGCGGCCACCTCAGCAACGCCGTCCATGGCGCTCATCTTGGTATGGAGGTGCAGCTCCACCCGCTTCTCCGGGGCTTCATCGCGGCGTTGCGGGCGTTCGCCGCGGGCGATGGCGCCGGCAATGAGGACCAGTTCCTGGCTGTAACGGTCATACTGGACCATGCCCTGGACCTGGACCCATTCCCCGGCAGTCAGGCCGCCTTCCGTCAGCGGCCCGCCATCGACAAAGGCCTTGACGCTGATGGAATCGGTATAATCGGTCAGATCAAAACTAGCAAGCCAGCGGCCGGACTTCAGCTGCCGCGTATCCAGGTTGAAGACTTCCCCCTGGACGGCCACCTGTTTTTCTTCATCCTGGATTTCCTTTAACGGCCGTAACGTTGCGGTTATCTTTTTACCCAGGAGGTAGTTAGCGCTCCCCTGCTGCTCCCGGCCGGCAGCCGGCGCCGCGGCATCCCTTTTCGTCCGGGTTTCTCTTGGGCCGGGAGCGGCGGCTTCTTCCCGGACGCGCACCAGCTGCTGCTCCTGAAGCTGCCGGGAGGCTGCCGCCAGTTCCTCCTGGTAGCCGCTGTCAGTGACCACCGCAACTGGCACCTGATAGCCGTACTCGCCCAATACTTCCTGCAAAACCCGGTCGCCCTGGCAATTCTTCAAGACATCGGCAGCCAGGGTGGCGGGTAGAATGAGCTGCAGGTTTGCCGCGGCCGGCACCAACCTGGCCCCGGCCAGCCAGGCCGAGCTGCCGTTACCCAGCCGCCGGGCCGCCTCCGCCAGGATAGCCTCCTTTTGCTCGCGGCAAAAGGTGGCCAGGTCGGCAGCCGCTTCCGGGGGGCCGATTTGGATAATAAATTCAAAGCCGGAAAACTGCCGCACCAAAAAGTCCCGGCAGGCTTCTATCTCCCCTGCTGCCGGGNNNTGCTGGCAACCGGCAGGTTCCAGTGCCGGATAAGGGCCCGATCCGTGATTGTCTTTGGGCTTGCCGGGTGTCTGAGGCATGGTATCATCTACCTTAAAATAGAGGTGAGAAGTGGGAGGCGAGAGGTGGGAAACCAAGCACTCAATCCTGCCCAGCACTCAACCAACCCTTAGCATGACGGTCTCTCTACCTAAAACCGTTAAACTGATAGGTGAGTGCGGGGCCCTGCACATGATGGTTTCTAACCCAGACCACTATATTAACAATTGAATGCTGGGTTCCTGATTGAAATCAGCATTGCTACCGGTGCCGCCCCAGTACTCAATCATGGGCGGCCCGCACCTAAGTGGGCATGCACTTTATGATGGTTTTTAGTAACTGCTCAGGCCACCCCTATTCTAAAAGCCGCCCTGGCGCTACCTGCCGTCAGGATCATGAATCCGTCCAGCCATCATTTCGGCTTTCCCGGCTATTGCTATCGAGATGACCGCCAGGCAGGCTGAGCAGTTACGGTTTTTATTCTTAAAGCTGCTGTAGATTACCGGTTGAGTGCTGAGCGTGGACATCTACCTGTACTTTGCCATCTCTTCAGCCAGCATGGCCTTCACCCGGGGTATCAGGCCCTCGCGGGGCAGGGCTGCTTCCTGGCTTTCGTGGCGCCATTTGACGTCTACTGTGCCCCCGGTCACCGTTCTTTTCCCTACAGTCAAGCGCAGGGGATAGCCGATGAGGTCCGCTTCGACAAATTTCATGCCCGCCCGCTCGTCGCGATTATCGATGACAGCCTCGACCCCGGCAGCAGTCAATTCCTGGTACAGGTCGGCGGCCGCCTGCCGCTGGTTGGCGTCTTTTATCGCCGCCGGGATGATGATCACCTGGTACGGCGCCAGGCTTAAGGGCCAGATGATGCCGTGCTCGTCATGGCGTTGCTCAACAACAGCGGCCATGGTACGGCTGACGCCGATGCCATAGCAACCCATCACCATGGGGTGCCCCTGCCCCTGCTCATCGGTGTAGGTCGCCCCCAGCGCCATGCTGTATTTGGTCCCCAGCTGGAAAACCTGCCCGACCTCGATGCCGCGCGCCTGGTTCAGGGGGGCGCCGCAGCGGGGACAGGGCTCCCCGGCCTCCACCTGACGCAGGTCGGCAAAGGCAGCGGCTTTAAAATCGCGGCCGGGATTGACATGCACCAGGTGGCAGCCTTCCCGGTTGGCGCCGGCCACGGCGTTGACCAGGTAGGGTATCTCCAGGTCGGCATAAATGGGCACGCCGCTTAAACCAACCGGCCCGACAAAGCCTACCGGCGCCCCGGTTATTGCCATAACTCTTTCCGGATCGGCCAGGGTTAGTTCCCGGCAGCTCAGGAAGCTTTGCAGCTTGATTTCGTTTAATTCCCGGTCGCCCCGTACCAGGGCGGCTAGCAGCTGCCCGTCGGCCTCATAAAAGAGGGTCTTGATGAGCCGGTCCGGGGTGACACCCAGGAAGGCGCAGACGGCAGCTGCCGTCTTTTGCTCCGGGGTGGCCGCTTCCTGCAGCGGTTGCGGGGATTCCGCACTGGCTGCCGGCAGGGCGCGGGCTGCGGCGATCTCTACGTTGGCGGCGTAGTCACACTCCCGGCAGTATACCAGCAGCGCCTCGCCGGCCGAGGTCAGGGCCATAAACTCGTGGCTGTAGTTGCCACCGATGGCGCCGCTGTCAGCCTGAACCGGCCGGCAGTCCAGACCGCAGCGGCGGAAGATGCTGGTGTAGGCCTGGTACATTTTATTGTAGCTGTCCTGCAGCCCTTCCTGGTCGCGGTCGAAGGAGTAGAGGTCCTTCATGATAAACTCGCGGCCGCGCAGCAGCCCGAAACGGGGCCGCCGTTCGTCGCGGTATTTATTCTGGATCTGGTACAGCAGCAGCGGCAACTGTTTGTAGGAGTTAACCTCGCTCCGGACCAGGGCGGTGATAATCTCTTCGTGGGTAGGCCCCAGGCAGAACTGGCGCTGGTGCCGGTC
Source organism: Moorella sp. UBA4076 (assembly GCA_002383405.1). Classification (GTDB taxonomy): domain Bacteria; phylum Bacillota; class DSM-521; order Neomoorellales; family Neomoorellaceae; genus Neomoorella. Next base: position 4,064 of record DFYS01000129.1, on the reverse strand, counting down.
CTGGAGGCGGAACATCTCTTCCCCGTAGACCTCCCAGCGGCCGCTCTCCTGCCATAGTTCCGCCGGCTGGATAATAGGCAGGACCACCTCCTGGCCGCCGGCGCGGTCCATTTCTTCGCGGATGATCTGCTCCAGTTTGGCCAGCACTCGTTTTCCCAGGGGTAAATAGGTATAAATCCCGGCCGCCGCTTTGCGGATAAAACCGGCCCTGAGCAGCAGCTGGTGGCTGGCAATCTCGGCCTCAGCCGGTGTTTCCCTCAAGGTCGGTGCCAGTAATTCTGTGGTGTGCATTCTCTTCCACCTCAGGTTTCCATTTTCTGCCGTTCGTTGGTGGCTTTGCCGGCAGGAGCGCCGGCCCCTCTACCAGCTGGCCACTCGCTTGCCAATGTTTGCTGGTGGTGTTGTCCTGGCGGACTGGCTCTATTGCCGACCAGGTACCACAATTTGCTAACGGTCACTGGTGGTGTTGCTCCGCTGCAGGAGGCTCCTGTGTTTCTTCCTCAGCCTCAGCCCTAACCTCTTTCTCTGCCGCCAGGCGCTTTACTTCGTCAACCAGGGCGCGGGCCATATCTGCTTCTTTCACCTTACGGACAGGGCGGCCGTGGCGAAACAGGAGGCCGAAACCGGCGCCGCCGGCGATGCCAACGTCAGCCTGACGCGCCTCGCCGGGGCCGTTGACGGCACAGCCCATAACCGCCACTTTAAGGGGTTTATCCACGTCCTGGAGCTCCTCCTGCACCTGTGCCACCACCGCCTCCAGGTTCACCTGACAGCGGCCGCAGGTGGGACAAGAAATAAGCTCGATCCCCCGCCGGCGCAGGCCCAGGGAACGCAGGATGGCATAGCCGGCCCCTACCTCCTGGACCGGGTCGCCGGTGAGGGAGACGCGGATGGTATCGCCGATACCCTCGCTGAGAAGGATGCCGATCCCTACCGCCGATTTGATAGCCCCTTCCATCCCCCGGCCAGCTTCCGTCACCCCCAGGTGCAGGGGGTAATCCACCTGCCCGGCCAGGAGGCGGTAAGCGGCCAGCATTAAAGGGACATCAGCCGCTTTCAGGGAGATCTTCATATCGTAAAAACCCAGATCCTCCAGGAGGCGGATATGTTTCCTGGCGCTGGCCACCATGGCCGCCGCCGTCACCCCGCCGTGGGCGGCCATGGCTTCCTTCTCCAGGGAACCGGCGTTGACGCCGATGCGGATGGGCACCTGCCGCGCCGCCGCTTCCCGTACCACAGCGCGTACCCGTTCCGGCCCGCCGATATTGCCGGGATTCAGGCGCAAGCCGTCCACCCTGGCAGCCAGGGCCGCCAGGGCGAGGCGGCAATCAAAATGGATGTCTGCAATAATGGGGACAGGCGCCTGTTTTTTAATCGGCGCCAGTGCCGCAGCCGCTTCCTGATCTGGTACCGCCAGGCGGACAATTTCACACCCGGCGCGGGCCAGACGCCGGATCTGGGCGACGGTAGCAGCCGCATCCCTGGTGTCGGTATTGGTCATTGATTGGACGGTAATAGGGGCCTTGCCGCCGATGGCTACTTCGCCCACATGGATTTGCCGCGATGGGCGGCGCTGGATTGTCACGGAATTCATCCTCTCCTGCCGTGCGGATGCCCCCGCCTTCAGGCATGGGGCTATGACCTCAGCTGCTGAAGATACGGACCAGGTCGTTGTAAGTGATCAAAATCAGCAACCCCATCAACAGGGCAAAACCGATCAGGTGAACGAAATTCTCTTTTTCCGGGTTGATGGGCCGGCCGCGCACCCCTTCCAGGCCCAGAAAAACAAGCCGGCTGCCGTCCAGGGCGGGGACAGGCAGCAGGTTTATCAGCCCCAGATCCAGGCTTAAAACGGCCATGAAGTTCAGGACATTGGCCAGGCCGAAGGTGGCCGCCTGGCCGACCAGCTGGATAATCCCCACCGGACCAACCACCTCTGCGGCGACCCGGCCGGTAACCATCTGCACCAGGCTGAGGACAATCAGGCGGGTAATCTCCAGGGCCTGCTGCAGCCCCAGGATAATGGAACGGCCAATCCCCTGCCGCTCCCAGGTGGGGCCGATACCGATCATACCTACTCCCGCCTGGGGGTCTTTTATAGTCGTCAGGGTGACCTGTTGCTGGCGGCCGTCCCGTTCGAGCAGCAGGGTGATTTTTTGCTCCGGACGTTCATAGATCAATTGGACCATATCCCGCCAGGTGGTTACCGGGGTATTGTCAACCTGGAGGATTTTATCGCCGGCCTGCAAACCGGCGCGGGCGGCCGGCATATCCGGTTCCACCCGGCCGACGACGTTGATATCCGCCGGGATCCCCAGGATCATGAAGGCAAAGATGAAGAGCAGGATGGCCAGGAGGAAATTCATCCCCGAGCCGGCAGCAATGACCCCCATGCGTTTACCCAGGGGCTGGCGGTTAAAACCGCGCGGGTCATCGAGGTCCGCTCCCTCCATGCCGGCCATGCGGTTATAGCCGCCCAGGGGGAAGGCACGCAGGGAGTATGTCGTTTCGCCCTTTTTGGCCTGCCACAGGGCCGGCCCCAAGCCGATGGCGAATTCATCCACCCTGATGCCGGCTCGCTTGGCGGCCAGGAAGTGCCCGCCTTCGTGGACTAGAATTAAGATGCTGAATATGACCAGGGCCAGGATAATGGTCACCGGGCCTCAACTCCTTTATGAGATGTGAGATGTGGGAAGTGGGATGTGGGAGGCTTGTAGAAACCGGCTGCGCCGGTTTCAGATTAAGGGGGGTTTCCAGTCAAGTACGGTTGTGGTAGAATCGGAGCATGGAAGCATTGAGGGCTGGAGTGCACTACCCGCGCAACTGGGAGGAGCTCATCGCCTGGTTCGCTGAAGACGACGAATGCCGGGACTACCTTGACTGGCTCCGGTGGTCCCAGGGGTTTGTGTGCCCGCACTGCGGCTCACGCAAGGGATGGCGCCGGGTGGACGGCCGTTGGGACTGCGGCAAGTGCAGGCGGATCGTCACCCAGACGGCCGGCACCATCTTCGACAACCGTACTTGACTGGAAACCCCCCTTCAGATTAAAGCCTGCCTGCTCTCATTCTCTCCCGTTCGCTGGCAGCGGTGTGCCGCTGTTTGCTTGCCAGCTCTGCTGCTATTGCCTCCGCCTGCTGCCGCGCCCAGGCGCCGGCGGCGCGAACCTGCTCCAGGTCGGGCACCGCCGCCAGGGAGCGGTGTTCCTCCAGCACCCGCGCTACCACCTGGCTGATCGCTGTCAGGGGTATCCTGCCGGCCAGGAAATACGCCACCGCCACTTCGTCGGCAGCGCTCAAAACCGCCGGGTAGGTCCCCCCTGCGCGGCCGGCCCCGATAGCCAGCCCCAGGCAGGGGAAACGGTCCAGATCCGGCCGGCCGAAATCCAGGTGCCCCAGGGCAGCCAGGTCCAGGGGCCTGACGTCCAGGTCCCAGCGCTGCGGCCAGGTGAGGGCGTACTGGATGGGCAGGCGCATATCGGCCGGGCCCAGGTGGGCAAAAAGGGCGCCGTCACTGTAGCGTACCAGGGCATGGACGACGCTCTGGGGATGAATGAGGACGTCAATGCGATCATAGTCAATGTCAAAGAGGTGGTGCGCCTCGATTACTTCCAGACCCTTGTTCATCAAAGTGGCCGAATCAATGGTAATCTTCGGCCCCATCACCCAGGTGGGGTGATCTAAAGCCTGCTCCGGGGTGACCGCTGCCATCTCGGCCAGGGTTTTGTTGCGCAAAGGCCCTCCGGAAGCCGTTATCAGAACCTGGACAACCCGGCCTCCCTGGCGCAGGCACTGAAATATTGCCGAATGCTCGCTGTCGACCGGGATAATCCGCCGTCCCAGGGAGCGGGCGCGCTCCATCACCAAATGGCCGGCGGCGACCACAATCTCTTTATTGGCCAGGGCCACATCTTTACCGGCCTCCAGAGCGGCGATGACTGCCGCCAGGCTGCTGGTACCCACCATGGCCGCCAGCACCAGTTCCACGCCTTCCAGGCTGGCAGCGGCCCGCAGGCCTTCCTCCCCGGCCAGGATGCGGGTATTGGTACCGTTGACCCTGGCCGCCAG
>DFYS01000038.1 GCA_002383405.1 Moorella sp. UBA4076 | reverse complement strand
ACTCTATCTCCTGCAACGACAGACGAGCAGGTTGCGGTGCCGGTCAAGGGGCTGGTCCGCCGCCGGCATTCGCGAGTGTAAAGTTGACGGTGGTAGGATGAACGGGAAACGGAAGGTAAAGAGCGGGCGTCTGGCCGGGGCCGGGCTTCTCCTGGCAGCGGCCTTATTTTTTCTCTACCAGGTGCGCCAGGTCCTGACCCCTTTCCTGCCGGCAGCCTTTCTGGCTTACCTTTTAAAGCCGGCGATGGTAAAGCTGGAGAAAAAGGGATTACAGCGCCCCGTGGCTATTCTAACCCTGTACCTGTTGATTCTGGTCCTCTCTCTGCCGGTCTTTTTCTTTATTCTACCCCGGCTGATGCGGGAATTAAATGAGTTCATCAACCAGCTGCCGGTATTCACAGCCGAAGTGGAGGGTCTGGTCCAGGGCTTCTACCGGCGCTACCATCAAATGGCTATTCCCGGAAGCCTGCGCGCCTTGCTCGATGAATCAATAACCAGTATCAGCGCCGTCTTCCAGCAGGCAGCCCGCCAGGCAGTCCAGGCCCTGCTCGACCTTCTCGCCGGGGCGGCGGGTTTTCTCCTGGCGCCGGTTCTAGCTTACTATTTTCTGCGGGATAGTGAGCAAATCGGCCGGGCGGCCGCCCATCTGCTGCCCATTCAGGTGAAGGAAGATGTCCTGGGGTTATGGCTGGGCATTGACCGCGTCCTGACCAGTTTTATCCGCGGCCACCTGCTGGTTTCTCTGATCGTGGGCTTTTTGACCGGCCTGGGCCTAGCTCTGGTTGGTTCTCAGTATGCCGTCATCCTGGGCGTCGTCGTCGGCCTGGCCGATCTGATCCCCTACTTTGGCCCCCTGCTCGGCACTGTTCCCGTCCTGGCGCTGACCCTGCTGGAATCGCACCGGATGGCACTCTATGCCCTGGCGGTGATGATCATCGTGCAGCAGATTGAGGGCAGCTATCTGGCCCCGCGTATTCTGGGGGAAAGTGTAGGCCTGCACCCCCTGGTAATTATCTTTGCCCTTCTGGCCGGCGGTGAACTCTGGGGGGTGGCCGGTCTCCTGCTGGCCGTNNNCGGGCAGGCTGGATAGTGCAGCGAGAGCGAACAGGGGTTGAGGAGATGCCCGTGGCGCCCGGCACTCAACAGTCAGGATATCGGCTTTAAGGTAGCAACCTGATCCAGGTGCATACTCGATAAGGATCGAGCCACCCGCGGTTAAAGTGCCGGGCACCAGCAGCAGGGTGAATATGCTGGTATTATGGGGGGAGCGGGGCCGGTTTTCGGAGGGCTCATTGGAAAAAAATTAACCGGCTGGCAGGAATCCCACCCTGAATGTGGAACTACCTGGAGGGAACCTGCCCCACCCCAGGGACAGTAACGCAGGCGTAACGCGATTTTCAGGGTAGACGCCCATGCCGCTTGCGAGCGGCACCAGCAGAAGGATGAAAATAGTAGTATTGTGTGAGGTTTGAGGGGTGGGGCAGGTTCCGGAGGGCGCATTTGCGCGTAGTTCAGAAGAACGAGGCTCCTTTCGGATCAGCGCGGCCGCAAGTTTCTCGGCCCGAAGGGCTTAAGTTTTGGCCNNTCGGCAGAACGCTATTTTCAGGGTAGCAGGAGGAAGAAGAAGTGCACGAGGAAACTATCAACAGGATCAAAGCGGAAGTAGAAAAGTACCGCCAGGACATCATCCAGTTTTTGCGGGACATCGTCGCCATCCCCAGCCCTAACGGGGATATCAAAGCCGTGGCCGCGCGCATCGGCGAGGAGATGCAAAAGCTCGGTTTTGACGCCGTCTTTCTGGACAGCATGGGCAACATCGTNNGACATCGCCGACTCCGACCAGTGGCAGTGGGACCCCTACCAGGGCAAGGTTGAAAACGGCATTTTCTACGGGCTGGGGGCCGGCGATGAGAAGAACTCGACGCCGGGTATGGTTTATGGTTTGAAAATCATGAAGGACCTGGGCCTGACCCGCGATTTTACCCTTTACTACTTTGGCAATATCGAAGAGATCTGCGACGGCGTCGCCCCCAACTCCCTGGTGGAGACGGATAAACTCAGGCCTGATTTTGTCGTCATCGGCGAGCCGACGAAGATGAAGATCTACCGCGGCCACCGCGGCCGGGTGGAGATGCAGGTCACCACCAGGGGCCGTACCTGCCATGCCAGCGCCCCGGAGCGCGGCGTCAACGCCGTGGATAAAATGGCGGAGATTATCAAGGGCATCAGCCAGATGGGCGCCGACTTCATTGACGACCCCTTCCTGGGCAAGGGCTCCATCGCCGTCACCGACATCCACTGCAAGACGCCCTCCATCAACGCCCTGCCCGATGAGTGCTTTATCTACATCGATCGCCGCCTCACCTTCGGCGAAACCCGGGAGATGGCCGTGGAACAGGTACGCCAGGTGGCCGCCCCCCACGGCGGCAGGGTGGAAGTGCTGGAGTTCGATGAACCCAGCTATACCGGTTTTGTCTTTAAAGTAGATAAATACTTCCCCGCCTGGACGCTGCCGGAGGACCACCTGCTGGTCAAAGCCGGCCTGGCTGCCTTCCAGCAGTTATTTGGTCGGCCCACCGGCGTGGGTAAATGGGTCTTCAGCACCAACGGCATCTACTGGATGGGGAAGGCCGGCATCCCGGCCATCGGCTTCGGCCCCGGCGATGAGGTCTACGCCCACACTGTCCTCGACCAGGTACCCCTGGAGGATGTCGTCCAAGCCACCGCCTTTTACGCTTTCTTTCCCACCATTTTAAGTGTAATGCTGGCGAAATAAGTAAAGCCCTGGAGAAAACCCCGGCGCCCCTCGAAGTGTGAGGGGCTTTACTTTTTAGCTATTATCATCCTTCCANNTGCTGCTGGCGGAGAGATATATTGCTGTAGACATAATGGTGTTTAATCGGCGGATAATCCTGGCAGTAGGGGCCTACGGCCTGCTGGTCGGCGCCCGGGGAGGCCTGTAGCCGGCCTGGAAAGCCAAAAGGTGACTTTATCACCTATAAAAGCCATTTTTGATGTCAAAAAGCCTTTTGTGCCTGGTATGAGTTGGTTATCTTGGGGTTTTTGCACTGGAATCATCCTTTAATTCAAGGTAATAATTGAAATCCCATTCCCACCTTTAGAAAATGCTCATCCTCGGTTATAACCCTTTTTATTTGCAGATCCCGCATAACCACTATTGAACTTAAATCTGTGAAAGAAATCAGTGGTTTATCCGTAAAACGCCGTCGCAGGTCCCAGGCCTCGACAAAGTACTCCGGGGTAATTCGTACCAAAGAAAGGTACCCCTGGTTTGCTGAGTCAAGTATAGCCTGAAAGAATTGCACGGCCTCCTTGAAGGACTCCCGTCTAAATAAGAGGGTGATCACTTCGTCCAAAATAAATCGCTCGTATATACTGGTATATGGCGAGCCCGAAGTGACTGATAAAGTTCCTTAACTTCCTTGTGACGAGGCTCTTTCCGGTATCCCATAGCGATCCAGCCCCATGTATCTATAAAAAACGGGTTCAAACATGGGGATCATTGCTCCCATAAAGTTCATCTTCGATTTGCCGGGAAGTTAAGGGTTCCCCCGAGAGACGACCAAGAACGTTCAAGATGGGGTCCTTTTTAGTGCTAGAATAGAAGGGTTCGCTTTCGAAGAGGCTTGACTTTTGCAGCATCCTCATGTACCGCTGCAAAATGGCCAGTTTTTCTTCCGGCAGCATATCCACGGCCCTTTTCAGTTCCTCACGATTAATACTCATTCCATCGCCTCCTGTTCTCACATCATTAAAATATCTTGCTTTTGTCTTCATT
>DFYS01000174.1:1490-7328 GCA_002383405.1 Moorella sp. UBA4076 | reverse complement strand
TTAGCCCCTGTGGAGAGGGGAATGATGACTACTGTCGACAGGTAGTTAAAGGGTTCATCGGATACTACCACCCCGTAATGGGGTCCGCGAAGGACATGGCCCGTACCTTCCAGGCTCACCCGGAAAATATCCCCCGGGCGGGGTACTTCTCCGGGCATTAAAGTTCACCCCTTTCCGCCTGAGCCATGCGCCGGGCATAATCGGTTATATCTACTTCCGCCAGGGCACCAGCGTCTTGTCCTTCGGCCAGCTTCTTACATTCACCGGTGACCTTTTCCCGCCTTTTTTCCTTAACATACTTTTCCACCGCGCGCCGGATAAAGTCGCTCAGCGTCGGAAACTCTTCCAGGTCGCGGACAACCTCAATGGCTTTTAGCAGCTCTGCCGGCATCCTGACTGTTGTACGCATTTGTTCCATCTTTATCGCCTCCTATTTGTCTGACGCCAATTCCATTCTAACATATTTTTTACCAGAATCAATGGGGATGAAAAGGAAAATCCCGTTCTCTGCCGGAGCGGAATAAAATAAAACCCCATCGGTCCTCAGTAAAAAGGCCATAGGGTTATGAGAGTAATATCTTCACTAAATGCAACTGCGCAGACTACCATCCCTTGAGCCAGCCCGGTATTACCTGCCGCCGGGATCATGAACCCCTTCGGCCATCAAACGGGCTTCGCGGGCTATTGCTATCAAGCTGACTGCCGGATAGGCTATACAGACACCCATGCCGTTCTGGCGGTATCAGCAGAGTTACTACATTTAAATCCGCTAAATCCGCGGTTGACCGGCGGCCAGGACCCAGACCTCCGTTTCCGCCGGCAGTTTCTCTTTCCAGATGTCGATTTTGCCTTCGCCAAGGCGGCGCACATTGGCGCGGCCGGCCGTAAAGGCATCAACCCCGACAATGGGGAAGCCCTGCAAACCCGGCACCAGGTAGTGCATTGGTACAACCACCCGCGGTTTCAGCGCCCCTACCACCTGCCAGGCCTGGCCGGCATCAATGGTGAAGTAACCGCCTACCGGGATCATCATTACGTCGAGCCGGCCGATTTTTTGCACCTGCTCCTCGTCTAAAAGATGGCCCAGGTCACCCAGGTGGGCCAGGCGCAGGTTGCCGATCTCGAATACAAAAATGGCGATTTTACCTCGCTTATTGCCGGCGGCGTCATCATGATAGGCAGGGACAGTATAGGCGTAAACGTCTTTAAACGTTTGCTCCAGCCCGGACCAGTCGGAGCCGTCCGGGGTCAGTCCCCGCCACACCTGCGGGTTACCCTTGATGTTCTCCAGGTAATTGTGGTCAAAGTGCTCGTGGGATATGGTTACTACGTCAGCCGTCACCACCGGCGCCGCCGGCGAAACCTGGGGGCCGTAAGGGTCGGTCACCAGCCGCACCCCGGCCGGGCTTTCCAGGTAAAAACTAGCATGTCCTAACCAGCGCATTGATCAAACCTCCTCTGAAATGCGATGTGAGATGTGGAAGGTGAGAGGCGGGAGGCTTGTCGAAACCGGCTACGCCAGTTTCAGATTAAGGCCTGCCCGCGCTCATTTTCTCCCGCCCGTTTGAGAAGCACGCTGTCATGAGCAGCTTCTCTGACATAAATTTTCCCGTAACTGCTCAGGGCACTACCATCTTAGCCGCCCCAGCGCCACCTGCTGTCAAGGTCATAAAAACCAGGCCGTTATCGTATGAGCTTTTCTGGTATTGCTGTCAAGCTGACCGCCAGCTGGGCTGAGCAGTTACATTTTCCCGTCAGAAAGCGGCCTGTCAGCTCCTGCCTGACGCCAGTTATCTGCCCCTGTAACTCATCACGAACACCCGTTATCTGCCCCGAGAGCTCCTGCCTGGTGTTGCTAAGTTCCTCCCGGGTTTGTTTGAGTTCACCGGCAATCTGCGTCACCAGTTCATACAGGGCATTGATTTTATCTTCCATTATTCCCATCTCTCCCAGCAAACAATCATGGCAACCTTATTTTAACAGAAAGTATAATCATCTGTCCATCCTATATTATTATGCCGGGTTCTATGTTAAAATTATAACTATTAATGATTCCCGTATACTCAGTAGCAGAAAGGCCCGGAGGCTTGCTCTTTGTTCCCAGATCTTTGTTCCCAGAAAGGAGGCAGACCGGCGCCCCTCCCCTGAATGAATTCAGCGGTACCCGCGCCGGGTTTTACTTATGAAAAAAGGCTTCCTGGCAATTATTTTTATTATCGTCCTTATTCTCATACCGCTTTCCTACCAGCAGGGGTTACAGCTTGCCCCCGAAGCGCCTCCCCGGCAGGAAACTCTCACCCCCCAGCCGCCTCCGCCGCCATCGCCCGAGCCTTTCACTCTGGCCGCAGTGGGCGACGTTATGCTCGCCCGCAAAGTGGACCGGCTGATGCAGGCCCAGGGGCTGGATTACCCCCTGGCCAAGCTGGGGCCGACCCTGAAAGCCGCCGATTTGACCTTTGGCAACCTGGAAGCCCCCCTGGCCACTACCGGTAAACAGATCCCCGGCAAGGGCATCTGGTTCCGCGCCCGGCCGGAAGCCATGCAAGTCCTCAAAGATGGCGGCTTCGACGTGATGAATATCGCCAACAACCACATCCTGGATTACGACACACCGGCCTTCCTGCAGACTATGGACCTGCTGGACGATGCGGGTATTCGCTACTGCGGCGGCGGCCGCGACCTCGAGCAGGCGCGCCGGCCGGCCGTAGTTGAGGTTAATGGCATCCGCCTGGGCTTCCTGGGCTACAGCGACATGGCCGATATCTACTGGAGCAACGAGTACCCGCGCCGCTTCCGGGCTACAGAAAACGAAGCCGGGGTCGCCCCCCTGGTCGTCGACAATACCTACCTGGTAGATGATATTCGCCAGGACATCCAGAAACTTAAACCTGAAGCAGACCTGGTCATCGTCTCCCTGCACTGGGGTACCGAATACCAGCGCACCCCCTCAACCGAACAAAGGCAGCTGGCCCGCCAGCTGGTCGACGCCGGCGCCGATATCATCCTCGGCCATCACCCCCACGTCTTCCAGGGGCTGGAGTTATATAAAGGCAGCCTCATCGCCTACAGTCTGGGCAATTTCATCATGGATCAAAACTGGTCGCGGGAAACCTGCCAGGGCTTACTGCTAAAAATAAAGGTGAGCGGGGAAGGCTGGCAGAAGGTGGAGGTCCTGCCGGTGCAGATCGTCGAGGAACAACCACACCAGGCGGAAGGAAAGGACGCGGCGACGATCCTGGGCAAAGTGCATGAGCTAAGCAACGAGCTGGGTACGATGGTGGAGGTAAAGGAAGGAAGGGCTATGCTGAGTAAAAGCTCTTCTGAGTAGGTAGGATAAATGGATTAGGTTCTTTTTCCACGCCCGGTAAATTTAGCCTATCCCGCACTTGACAACTGCTAACTTTAGTGAGTATACTTTAAATAAAGATACGCAAAACTAAAGCTGTATGGCGTGCCTCACACAACCGAGGCTTTCAGCTGGCCCCTAATCTGCGTCAACAGATAGGGGTCAACCTATTTCCGCAGGTTGACGATTGAGACAACCAGGGATATCAGAAGTATCACAGCTATTACAGCTTGTATAGCATCCGATGCCTTGATCATCCCGGAGCAGCAAGGACGGGGCTTAGCTACACCAGCCTGGTCCGCGCTGCTGTAAGGCATTTTGTAGGTCGGTAATTACTCAGCCTGTCAGGCATAATGAATATTGATTTATGGCCAGCCCTTCAATCAGAAGGCCGGCCATAATTATCCCCGCAAACCCACCCCCGCAAGCCAAGAATCGACTGCCGGCGCTGGTGATCACTATGCCCAATGCGCGTTACTCATGTGCTCCTTACGCCTTACACCTTACACCTTAAACGTGCCATTTGCCCAAGGCTCGGGTTATCAGCCCGCTGGCTTTAACGGCGCTAAGTGTAGCGACAGCCGGATATAGTTCCTCCGACGGGGAAACGCCCTCAGCAATCGTAGTTGTCTATGGTACAACCTCAAACCCCATCTGGCGGAAATGATTATCCAGGGCAAAAGCTTTGCGGCAGTTCAATCTTTGCATAACCGCAAAGCTGGTACAATCTGTATAGCTGAAATCCTTGTCAGCATACTTCTGCGCTATTTCCCAGGCTTTTACTTCATCCGCTTCCCCCACACGCAGGAGTTTAAGGATTTTGCTCGCTTTTAATGACTGCCCTATTATGACCGCCAGACTATGGTCCCGGCAAAAGTAAGTATAAACTTCGGAAAAAATGAAGTTCGTAGTGACAGGGATAAGCCTTCGCAGGCGGAGATTATCAGGGGTAAAAAACCGGACCGCATCTTCGTGGTATGCATCATCTTGATCATAAAGCGCGATCCAGGCCGAAGTATCAATGAAGAGAAGTTCCTTCTTCCCACCCAGCTGTGGCTGCATTTTATTTATCCCCATGATTTTGCCGGTAGATATAAGAATCATGATTAATCGAGCCATCGCTGCGCCCGGTAGAAATATTTTTCTGACCCAGGTGAAAGATAGGATCCTCAGGGTCGATCTCTTCCTGCTTGCCTTGTTCCCTGGCTATTAATTGCCGCACCACCTCAGCCATGCTGACATTATAGCTGGCAGCGCGCTCCTTTAAAAATTGATGCTGCTCCTCATCCAGGTAGAGCTGGGTGCGATACTTGTACTCCATCCTGATCACCTCGCCAGTTACAGCATACAGCATGACAGCATGGATGTCAAGTTTTCCAGCCTGGCCGCTAATTATTTAATCCGCGTCAGGAGCCTGTCTTTTTCCCATTATTGTGTTACAATGTAATATAGAGCTGAATGTTCTGTTTCATACTCTCCGCTGGCGTTCCGACTGGTTAGACCATATTAAGACCGAGTGGTCCACGTTCAGAGAGCTCTGGGCCGCACTGCCAGCGGAAGATATCTGACAGTTGTACTATTAGATACAGGTAAAGGCGTGGCTTTGCCTGTATCAGCTCGTGATATGAATTCCGGCGAACGCCGTCGTTACGGAAGGAGGAGATTTTCAATGGTCACTATATCCAGACCCACCAAAATAGACCTGGGTAATTATCCCCACCTGTACTGGAGCGGTTCTAAAAAAATAATAAACCTTGACAACCCCCGGGATGAAATATGGTGGTACTCAACAGTACTGCGGGAAGGGAGAACAAAGGATATACAGGAACTACCTCTAGATAGAGTAAGGGAACTTTTGCCCTCCCTGTCGCTGCCCCCGTTTTTGCGTAATGTATGGCAAAAATACTTTGAGCAAAAAGGATATATTTATGAATAAACAACCGATCACACAAAGCCATATCCGGATACTGGAGATATTCGGTACTTGTTCCCTGGCTAACAGGTTTTATCTTGCCGGTGGAACAGCCCTGGCCGCCGTATACCTGCAGCATAGGATTAGCCAGGATCTAGATATATTTACAGGGGAAAAGGGTATTATCAAGCCAACCGCGCAAGAATTTAAGCACAAACTTATACAAAACGATCTGGACGTAGAAATAGAGTTAAATACACCTTCTTTCGTACGCTTTTTGGCAGGTCATGAGAAAATCAAGATAGAATTAGCCCAGGATAGTCCCTATCGTATTAAAAAACCCACAAAAAAATTACATGGCATATGGGTGAGTTCTTTGGAAGATCTTGCAGGCGATAAAGTACTAACCCTTTTCGGCCGTTTTGCCTCCAGAGATTTTGTTGACGTATATTTTTTAGCCGAAAAAATGGGCAAGGATACTTTAATCAATCTGGCAAGCAAAAAGGACCCCGGATTTGATTTGTACTGGTTTGTAAAATCTCTGGGAGCGATAGATAATTTTAACCCTATAGAAGTTGAG
>DFYS01000174.1:0-1481 GCA_002383405.1 Moorella sp. UBA4076 | reverse complement strand
AGCCGGAACCAAACTTTGCCACGCCGTAACTGCTCAGCCTGCCTGGCGGTCATCTTGATAGCAATAGCCGGGAAAGCCGATATGATGGCTGGACGGGCTCGTAATCTCGACGGCAGGTAGCGCNNTTTCCACTTTGCGTAGATCATTAGAACTCAGGGACTAACCTCCGGTTTGGTTATTATCCTTTTCTTCTTTCTGTTTGTTTTCCATCAAGCCAATAATTTAGTATGGTGTCCCCTTAATTTCCTTTTTCTTTCTCCCGGGCGATTAACCTTTGCTCTATCTGTTGCTTGAACTGTTCCATATTAGCGATACCGGTGGTTAAAAAGTCTTTGATCAGCGTCCATTTTATGTCCAGGTATTGATGGTCTAAGATGTTCCTCGTCCGGGCCTTTTCCGCCACAGTCAGGGCTAATTCTTGTTCGATAATCCTTGCTTCACCGAGCTGGATAAAGACCTGGCGGTATGTTTCCGGCACTTCCAGGTCTTCAGCGGCGGTAAGAATCTTGGCAATATCCCGGGCAGCGTTGATCAGGTTTTCAATTATCCGCTCCACATTGCGGCGGCTCTTGCGGTCAGTCTGGTATTGAAAGTAATCCATTTCTCCATAGGCCTTCAGATCCTCTAACTCTGCCGCCAGAAACCTGAGGCGGCGAATGATGGAAATTACCTGTTCATCGGTGATGGGTGCCATGTTACATCGTCCCCCTGATCTTCATGCGCCAGCGCCACCAGTCGAGCATGTATTGCTGGAAATCCTCGGCTTCCCGCGAAATATCCAGCATATAGTAAGAATACTCTTACCAATCCGGGGTCCCCTAATTCAAAAACTCAATCATCCCTCCGCTCAGGCTGCCGATCTGTACCAGGGACTCCACCCGGATGCCCTTCTCCCGCAGGGACTCGCCGCCGCTCTGGAAGACCTTCTCGATTACCGTTCCCACACCCACCAGGGTGGCGCCGGCCTGGTCGATAATCCGCAGCAGCCCGCGGGCTGCTGCGCCGGAGGCCAGGAAGTCATCGATAATCAGTACCCGATCCTCCGCACTCAGGTAGCTGCCGGCCACCACTATTTCTATGACCTCTTCTTTGGTAAAAGAACGCACCTGGCCGCAGTAGGTATCGCCGCCCATAGTGGAAGGCTGTTTCTTCTTGGCAAAGACCACCGGCACTTGCAGGGCGAGGCCGGTCATCAAAGCGACGGCTATCCCCGAGGCCTCCACCGTGAGGACCTTGGTTATGCCGCTATTGCTAAAGCGGCGGGCGAACTCGTCCCCAACTTTTAGCATCAACACCGGGTCAATCTGGTGGTTTAAAAAGGAATCGACCTTCAAGATATCATCGGAAATGACCCGCCCCTCCTGGCGGATCTTCTCTTTTAATAAATCCTCGACTGACAAACTATGCTGCTCCTCTCCTGCGCAAAAGCGGAGGTAGCCTCCATCTTTCCGCCGTTCTCATATTTTGTGGCGGGGGGCACC
>DFYS01000149.1 GCA_002383405.1 Moorella sp. UBA4076 | reverse complement strand
TCGCCTCCCACTTCCCACATCTATTCTGAGTACTTGCCATTAAATAAGGGGAATGAGAGGTAAATAAGCATGCGCCGCCAGCTGGCCCTGCTAATGCTGTTCTTATTTTTACTGGCAGCCAATACCCCGGCCGCCCGCGCTGTGGATATTAAGGATACCCTCCAGCAGCGCCTTGAGGACAGTCAGAACCAGGAAAACCGTATCCTGCAGGAGATCCTGCTGCTGGATGCCCGCTTGCAGAAGGCTACGGTAGAAAACCAGCGGCTGGCGCAAAAGCTGGCCGCCGTCCAGGAAGAGCTGCAGGCGGCCCGGACGGCCCAGGCACGGGCAGAAACAGCCCTGGCTGCCGGGCGCAAGGATTTTTCCCGCAGTTTACGCTTTTTTTACACCTACGGCTCCTCCCCGTTTATAACGGCCGCCCTTTTCAGCAGTAACTGGACCGATTTCTTTATTCGCTGGGAGCTGCTGCAGCACCTGGCCGGGCACTTCCTGGGTATCGTCCGCGCCAACCTGAACCTGACCCGCGAAGCGCAGGCAAAGAGCAACCTGGCCCTGGCCAAAGAAAAAGAGTTGCAACAGGCGCACGCAGCCAGCCTGGCGGCGCAGCAAACCCTGGCCGCCCTCCGGGCTGAACGAGAGAAGCAACTAGATACCCTGCGCCAGCAGAATACCGCCCTCTCCCGCGATCTGCTGGCATTGGAAAAGGCCTGGGCCGGCGCCCTCCCCACCCTGCAGCACTTATTACAGCAAATACCCTCCCTGCCCTGGCGGCAATTGCGTCCGGATAACATCCAGGTCGACATCTCCCAGGGTAAGGTGGTAGCTGCCTTCAGCCAGCAAAACCTCAATAAAACCCTGCTCGATTCCCAGCAGCAAATGCAGGCCATCCGCCTGGTACTGGCAGGCCAGGTACTGGCGATCCTGGGGCCTGATTTTGAAGTCCAGGGTACCCTCCAGGTCCACGGCCCGTACCAGCTGTTATTCGTTCCCCGCAGGGTGGCCTTTGCCGGCCTCCCCCTCGACCCGGCCACCTGGAGCGAGCTCCTCCCCCAGGAAAAAATGGTCCTTGACCTGCCGCCGCCTGATTACGGTCTGCAGTTTAAAGCTATCGCCCTGGAACCCGGCCAAATGGTCCTGGAGCTGGAAAAGTAAAACCATTAGAGAAACCCGGCTTAACGCATCAAGCCGGGTTTCCCATTAAAGCCCCTGAAGGCTTCCCAAGCTAGCGGTAATTCCTCACCCTCATGCTGCTGTAGCAATCGCGGCAATAGACCGGCCGGTCGCCCCGGGGTTCAAAAGGAACCTCTGTCATGGCGCCACACTGGCTGCAGATGGCTTTATACATCTGCCGCGGCCCGGAACGAAAATCGCCACGCCTCTGACCACCGCCCATGCGCGCTTTGCGGGCCGCGCGACAGTCCGGGCAGCGGCTAGGTTCGTTGGTAAAACCCTTTTCAGCGAAAAACTCCTGCTGGCCGGCTGTAAAGACAAATTCATTGCCACACTCTTTACAGGTCAGAGTCTTATCCTGGTACATTCTTCTTCTCCCCAAAAGATAGTCTCCCTAAAGCCAACGGGGCCTGCACCTCACTTACCAGGGCTATCCCCGGGGAGATAGTTAGTAGTAGGCCAGCCGGCGTCCTTCTTTAGAGGCTCTTCTAGTATAGCCTATCTCCTAAAAATTTGCAACTATTTCCTGTCCTGTATTTTTATCCTGCTGCTGGTGCCCAGCACTCAAACCTGGGAAGCTCACGTATAGCAGGTTGAATGCTGGGTACGGGCGTCTACCCTGAAAATAGCGTTCCGCCTGCGCTACTGTACCTGGGGTGAGGCAGGTTCCCTTCCGGGCGCCACTTCTCGCCCTTAATCNNAATGCGCCCTCCGGGAACCTGCCTCACCCCACCACAACATTTTCATTCTCTGATGGAGCCGCCGCAGGCGGCGTGGTGGTCTGCTCTCAGCAAGCGCAAAAACGGTGGTTACCCCCCCTGCGGTGCTTAATATAGCCATTTTTTTACGATGTGCAGTCCAGCAGATGCGTATCCCTGCGCTGGCTTTAATCGCAGACCTGCCATCCAGGTGTACACCAGGGCAGCTTACGAGGAGCATCAGGCCCGGGTTTGCGCCAGGCCGCGCAGGTTCTCCAGCCGGCCGGTAGCGTAAAGATAAAACATAATCACCAGGTGGATACCCAGCGATAAAATGAAGGTTAACGGCAGGTTCCAGTTGCGGTAAAGGAGCATACCACTGGCGCGCAGGAGTAAATGTAAAAGAGTAGCGCCCAGGGGAAAGGCCAGCAGGATCAGTACCACCGGCAGGAGGCTCCTGTACTGGGCCAGCAGGTGGCTGAAAACAATGATAAGGGGGAACCAGCTGGCAGCCAGGAAAAGGGGTATACCGCTGGCACTGAGCAGGTCTACCCGGCGGAAGACCCAGAAGCCGAGGTAGTTCTGCATCAGGTAAACCACCACCAGGGCCAGGACCAATCCGCCTACCAGACCGACAAAGGCCAGCTCTTTGACCCGCTCCCAGGGGACCAGCAGGAACATGAGAAGCAAACCCCCCAGAAAAACCAGCGGACCTGCCAGACCTTCTAAAACCATTGATCATCACCTCAAGGGATATTTTCCCCATCAAGGCTATTAGTATGCAAAACCGGTCCGGCGAAAGACAGCCGCTTCCTCCTCAAAGACTCGGCATTGAAAAATCCCCTCCACAAGGAAATATTTTAAATACTCCTTGACGCGCATCATCCATGCGTGCTATAATTGGATCAAAGGGGTGGCAGTGAGATTGGGGAAGCAGATAACGGTAAGGAAAGTCCTACAAACCCTTAAACAAGAAGGGTTCATAAAATCCCCGAGCCATAGAAGTGGTAGCGGCCACCAGAGATACATACATAAAGACGACCCCACCAGATATGCTGATATAAGCTACCACAGCAGCGGCCAGGTAATACCGAAGGGAACACTCAAAAACATAGAACGCACGTCAGGGGTTAAATTCTAACTACTGACGTGATGCCCCCCAAACTAATTCAAAAATGAGGTGAATTTCATGACAAACCATATAACCTATCCCGTGGTTGTCGAGAAAGCGGAAGATGGCGGAGTCGGTATGTACTTCCCTGACTTTCCCGGTACGGCCGTTCTCGGCATCGATATTGCCGACGGCGTGCGGCGCGCGAGGGAGATGCTGGCCGATCTGGTTCTGGAAAAGGAAGAACAGGGGCAGCAGCTTCCAGAGCCGTCCAGCCCTGAAAATATTGAACTCCTCGATACGACTGACCGCATTGTGTTTGTGGATGTCTATATGCCGCCCTATCGGGATGAAGCGGCAAATAAGGCAGTGACCAAAAACTGCACGCTGCCCAGGTGGCTCCGCGATGCAGGAGAAGAAGCCGGCCTGAACTTCTCGCAACTCCTCCAGACCTCAATCAAAAAAGCACTCCATATAAAGCCAACAGAAAGGCAGCCTTAACCGGCTGCTTTTTTTCCTTACGCCAAAAAACAAAAAAGCCGCNNATTATGGTGGAGGCGGGGGGAGTCGAACCCCCGTCCGAAGGTACACCCACAGTAGCTTCTACCAGGATAGTTTCCGCTTTCAATCTCGCCGTTGGGTCTCCCGGAAACCGGATACCCGCCAGCCAGCCCGCTTAAAATTCCCTTCAGATCCCCGGGCCGGGACCTTGCCGGTAGCCTGCTATATTTGACACCCGCATCTGCTCCCCGCAGGCCGGGACCAGGCGGATGGGCTACTTAATTAACTAAGCAGCCAGAGCTAAATTATCGTCGGCACTTAAAGCCGTTCCACCGTTTAACGAGCCGGTGGGATCTCGCCTGGCTACTACTGCCAATGCCACCCCCGTCGAAACCATTACGCCCCCAGGTTAGATTTTTTGCCTTTCGCGCAGAGCCCTGGCTATTTCGCGCTGGGCGTCACGGGCGGCGATGTCCTCCCGTTTATCATAGAGGTGTTTCCCTTTGACCAGGGCCAGTTCCACTTTCGCCCGGCCGCGTTCATTAAAATACACCTTCAAGGGGATGAGTGTCAAGCCCTTTTCGCGCACCTTGCCGTACAGGCGCTGGATCTCATAACGGTGCATCAGCAGACGCCGCGGCCGGCGCGGTTCGTGGTTAAAACGGTTGCCCTGCTCATAGGGGCTGATGTGCATGTCGTGCAGGATCAGTTCGCCGTTTTCCACCCGCGCGTAGCTGTCTTTGATATTAGCCCTGCCGTTGCGCAGGGATTTGACCTCGGTGCCGGTAAGGGCAATGCCGGTCTCAAAGGTTTCTTCGATAAAATAATCGTGACGGGCGCGACGATTGTCCGTCACCATCTTGATCTGGCGGCCCATAGGCGTCACACTCGCTTTCCCGCCTCTTTTATTATAGCACAGGTAGGCGGGGTGACGTCAAGCAGGTCTGACGCATACTCACGTAAATAGGCGCCATATCCAGGAATCTGCTTGTGGGTTTGACGGTATATTTCATGCTTTCAAATCCTTAAACAGCACGTCAAGATCGGTATAACCCCTTACGTTCGGATCGCGGGCAATGGTTTCCGCTTCTCTCATTGCCGCGATTGTTTCCACGTTCGGAATACGGGAAATCTCAAACGGGATTCCTTGGCTGCGTACAGCCTGACGAAGGAACATGGTCATGGCTGTGGTCATATTGAGACCCAGGTCCGAGAAGAGTTCTTCGGCCTGCTTCTTAAGTTGAACATCAATCCGGATGCTAACATTTGTGGTTTCATTCATCGTGGCGCACTCCTTTCATTGCTTAGGAGGTTCAGGTCCAAAACATCGAGAAAAACCTGAACACGATTATTTCTCAGTTCGAAGAAATGAAACGTGACCTGCTTTTTCTATTAAGCGAAAAAGAGGAATTGGAGGGATAAAGCAATTTGACGCCATTCTTGGAAGACTGCCAGAACAGACAAAGAAAAAGAAGGTCGAGCCGCCGCCCGGGAAAGTCGTAAAAAATGGTAACTGCTCAGGCTATTGCCATCGACCCTGCTCCGGCGCTGCTGCTGCCAATATCACAGCCTCAGCCAGCTTAAGGATGGGCTTCCCGGGTCAATGCTGGCAGGCCGATCCCCAGGCAGGCTGGGTAGTTACAAAAAATGTAAATATCCTTATTGCGTCCAGCCCACCTACGGTTTTCTATCATCGGGCCGCCGTAAGCGCCTCACCAGACAGGGCCGCGGTGGCGAGTTGATACAGGCCCGCCTTTGATAAGATTGGAAAGCATACTTGACATTACCGCCCAGTTTACATATACTGTAATGGAAAGTGTGCTTTCCAAACGCTTGAAGGAGATCGATGACTTGAAAAACAGACTGGAAGAACTCAGAAAGTCCAAAGGCATTCGGCAAGAGCAATTGGCCGATGCTCTGCGTGTTTCACGCCAGACCATCGGCTCACTTGAAAACGGGCGATACAACCCGTCGATTGTTCTTGCCTTTAAAATTGCCCGCTATTTTAATCTGCCCATTGAGGATATTTTTATCTACGAGGAGGAAAATCAATCGTGAAAAAACGCATCGCTTATGTTTTGCTTTTACCTGCAGGTATGTTCTTGCTGCTTTTCGGACTCTTTTTGGAAAACCATGTGCTGTCCGGTGTTCTGGCAGGAGTCGGGACAATTGTGTTAGGACTTTCCGCGGCAAAGGCTGTTCCCGTATTGTCCCGAAGAGACGCCGAAGGGGACGGCGAAAAAATTGAATGGCAGGATGAGCGGAACATGGTGATACGGGAAAAAGCGGCTTGGTATGCGGGCATGATCATAATAGCAGCCATGAGTGTCAGTGCGCTCGTTCTGGCATTAACCGATCAAATTGTAGGCGCATGTGTTATAGCAGGACTGTTACTACTGTATTCGTTAAGCATCATTGTCTTTTCAACCTATTTTAGCAAAAAACTGTAACGATGCAACATTGTAAAGGGGGTAATATTCATGTCACCAAAAAATAACTCCATGAAAGCGTTTTACCCGATTGGGTATTGTGTTTGGCGCTGGAGCAGGAATGTTGGTTTCGGTATTATGGCAATTTCCTGGTTGCACTTGGCTCGGCGTTGGGGATTTTTTAATGCCGAGTCTTGGAGGAGGAAGCGGCTGTCTTTCGCCGGACCGGTTTTGCATACTCTCGATGAAGGATTATAGTTTTGCGCTATAATGCCCCCGGCACTGCGCAATCTCTATAACCCCGCCTTCTTTTACTTGATAAACAATGCGGTTCACGTCATCTATCCGGCGTGACCACCACCCAGACAAATCGCCTTTCAGCGGTTCCGGCTTTCCAATCCCATCATAGCCGTTGCGCTCGATATCCTGTATAAGCTTGTTTATCCGTTTCAGCGTTTTTTTATCTTGCTCCTGCCAATACAGGTAGTCGAGCCAACCAGTTTCTGTGAAGTTTATTTTCATTTTTCCATAGCCAGAAGTTCGTCTATTGTTTTAGAAACAAACTTACCTTCGTTCGCTTCCTGTATAGACTGCCGCAAAACTTTCATATTTGCTTCACTGTAAAACGGGTCTGTTTTCGTTGTGATTTCAAATGGTATACCGCCCTGCCGCACAGTTTGACGGATAAACATATTAAAGGCCGTTGTCATATTCAAGCCCAATTCATCAAAGAGCGCATCAGCGCGAGATTTTAAATCATCATCAATACGGATATTTATTTGTGCCATTTCTATCACTCCTTTCCCTATCATTGTATAGCATATGCTATACAATGTCAACATATATAGCACCTCGGAAATGAAATATATTTATTATTGAGGCTAACCGTTCCCTTTATTCCGCTTCCTGCGGGGCTTGCCCTTGCCCGGCGGCCGCGTCTTGCTCCCTATGGGAGTTGCCTCCCCCGGCCGTTCCTGGCCCGAGGCGGCCCCGGCCTCCTTCTCCCCAACCCTGCCAGCAGCTGGTCCGGTCCCCTTTGCCCCGGCTTTAATTGCGGCCGGTTCGGATTTCTTTTTCCCCGCTTTACTCCCGGGCGGTTCTATCCTCCTGTCCCTGGCTTTACTCCTGGACGGCTCCGGCCTCTTTCCCCGGGTTTGATTACCAGTGGACCTGCCACCCTTTTCTGCGGTCTTTAATCCCTGCCGCCAACCCCCGGTCTTAACGGCCGCACCGCCAGCAGCCATCGCCTCATCTTCCGGTTTTACTAATTCAAAGTCAACCTGGCGCGCAACAACGTTGACCCTGGCTACTACTACCTCCACCGGCTGGCCGATGCGAAAGGTCCTGCCGGTATGCTGGCCGACCAGGGCCAGCTGTTCTTCATGAAAATGATAGTAATCGTCTGCAAGGGTGGAGACGTGAACCAGCCCTTCGACGGTATTCTCCAGTTCGACAAAAAAGCCGTAGGATACCACCCCGCTGATAACGCCGGCAAAAGTTGCTCCCACATGGCGTTCCATGTACTGGACCTTTTTCATATCCAGGGATTCCCGCTCGGCTTCCTCGGCCACCTTTTCTCTTTCCGAGGCCCGCGCCGCCGCCAGACCCACAAAGGCTTCCAACTCCGCCAGGCGTCCCGCATTCAACCCCCCGGGGGACCAGGTCGCCCGTAAAATACGATGCACCACCAGGTCCGGGTAGCGGCGGATAGGCGAGGTGAAGTGACAGTAGTAGGGGGAAGCCAGGCCGAAGTGCCCCAGGCACTGGCCGGCATAACGGGCATGCATCATCGAGCGCAGCAGGATCGTACTGATAACCCTTTCCTCCGGGCGCCCTTTGACAGCCGCCAGGATCGCCTGGAAAGCCCGCGGTTTAACACGCCCCTGCCGGTCGGGCCGCACCTGCAACCCGAAGAAAGCCAGAAAGCTGTTGAGCGCCTCCAGTTTATCCGGTACCGGCTCCTCATGGACGCGGTAAACGGCCGGCACGGCCATTTCATAGAGGTGCCGCGCTACGACCTCATTGGCAGCGATCATGAATTCTTCAATCAGCCCCTCGGCTACGGAACGATGCCGGGGGATAATAGCCACCGGCAGACCCTGGTCGTCCAGCTGTACCTTCGCCTCCGGGAAATCGAAATCAATGGCCCCCCGGCGTTCCCGCCGCCTTCGTAAAATCGCCGCCAGCCTGGCCATGAGGTGAAAATCCGCTGCATGCTCCCGGTAGCGCTGCTCCAGCGCCGGGTCACCGTCCTCCAGGATACGCCGTACGGCGTCATAGGTCATCCGTTCCCGGACGCGGATGATCGACGGGAAAAGCTCGTAGGCCTTTACGGCTCCGTCCGGGGTAATGGTCATCAGCGCTGTCATAGCCAGGCGGTCTTCGCCGGCGTTCAGGGAACAGATATCGTTGGAGAGGCGAGGGGGCAGCATGGGAATAACGCGGTCGACAAAGTAGACGCTCGTCGCCCGTTCGAAGGCCTCCCGGTCCAGAGCGCTGCCCTCCCGTACGTAGTAGCTCACATCGGCGATATGTACGCCCAGCAGGTAGTTGCCATCAGGCCGGACCTCCAGGGACACGGCGTCGTCCAGGTCGCGGGCATCGGCGCCATCGATGGTCACCAGGCGCCAGTCGCGCAGGTCGCGGCGGCCGGCCAGTTCCCGGGGCCCAAAGTCCTTACTCAACCCTTCTGCCTCCTGCAGGACCGCGGCTGAAAATTCCGGTTCCAGGCTGTATTTTTTGATGATGCTTAGAACATCAACACCGGGCTCGCCGGTCTGCCCCAGGATCTGGACTACCTGCCCCTCGGGATTGCGCCGCGCCTCCGGCCAGCGGGTAATCTCGACGACGACTTTATCTTTATTTCTGGCCCCCAGGGAGGCGCCGGCGGGGATAATGATATCCTGGTGCAGGTGGACATCATCGGGGATGACAAAATCCAGCTGGCGGGTGGCATCAAAGGTCCCCACCACCCGCCTGTTGACCCGCTGCAGGACGCGGATAATCTCCCCCTCCTGCCGCCGCTCGTTACCTCCGGTGCTGCCCCCGGGTAAAATTCTGGCCAGTACCAGGTCGCCGTGCATGGCGCCGCCCATGTTCAGGGCGCTGATGTAGACATCAGCCTGTTCCTTCTCGCGGGGCACGACAAAGGCGAAACCCCGGGGTGAAGCCTGGAGGCGGCCGCTGACCAGGCCCATCTTTTCTGGCAGGCCGTATTTATGCTTCCGGGTGCGGACGATGGAGCCTTCCTGCTCCAGGAATTGTAAAAGCTCCTGAAAGGCTTCTTCGGCATCAACCCCCAGGGCCTCCTGTAACTCCGCCGCCGTCAGGGGGCGGTAGGAACGGGTGCGCATGAGGGACAGCAGTTTATCTTGATCCTCGTCGGTCAAGGATACTTTCAGCTGTGCTTCCATAAAAGATTATTCCTCCGATTGAGATGTTGGAAATAACGTTCTGCCTACGCTACTGCACTGGGGGTGGGGCAGNNTCCTTGGACCTCGCTCCGCAGGCCTCGGGCACGGCATACTTAAGCCCTTCGGGCCTCGAACAGGTGGCCGTGCTGTTTCCGAGGGCCTCATTCGCTCCTTGAACTAAGGCTGCAAATGCGCCTTCCGGGAACCTGCCTCACCCCGCCTACAATACTGCCATTTTCATCCTTCTGCTGGTGCCGCGCCAGCGTTCAGGGGTTAGATTGATATGTTCGATAATATTATTCCCCGCCTTGCGGGCAAAAAGATACCCGGTCGCTGACCGGGTATTTACTTGCCTAAAGGCCCAGGTCGCCGGCTATGCCCTGCATGGCCTCCAGGCCGATATGCATAAAATCCTCCAGGGAAAGCCCCAGCTCGCTGCAGGCGGCCATCGTTTCCCGGTTGGCCCCGCGGGCGAAGGATTTTTCCTGGTAGCGATTAAGTAAAAAGGGCACATCAACAATCGCCAGCTGCTTCTCCGGGCGAATCAGGGCCGCAGCTACGATTAGCCCGGTCAGGGGGTCGGTGGCNNGCTTTAACAGCGTAGACCACATCCTCCGGCAGGCCCTCACCGGTGAGCATTTCCGCCCCTACCAGGCTGTGGCGGTCGGGTGCGTCTTTGGTAGTTTCGTAGTCGATATCATGGAGTAAGCCAGCCACAGCCCATTTTTCTTCATCTTCGCCAAGGTGCCGGGCCAGAGCAGCCATGACAGCCCCAACGGCCAGGCAGTGTTTGCGCAGGTTTTTATTCTTAACATGCTTCTCCATCAGCTGCAGCGCTTCTCGCTGCGTCATCATCACACCAGCCTTCAGGAAAAAAAGTGGGCTGAACCCTTAAATTACCGATAGCAGCAGGGTAAATACCAGAAATAACCCGGCCAGGACTGCTGAAATTTTGGCCAGGAAATCATCCAGCCCCTTCTTCTTACCGAAGATGGCCTCAGCGCCGCCGGCGATGGCACCGGACATGCCAGCACTGCGGCCAGACTGTAAAAGAACGGCAGCTATCAGCGCCAGGGCCACCAGCATATCGAGGATCAAGATAATAGTATGGAGCAAAGAATTTTCACCTCCCTGCACCAGTTCGCCAATCTAATTCTAACAAAAAATCACCCTCCATGGCAAGAAAAAACGTGAATCTTTCTGCGTCAGCTCCACAATAAACTACAGTGAGAATACCAGCTTGTGAGCCGCCCAAATCGGCTCACAAAACGTTTTAAAATTCAGTGTATACATGATACAATAAGCTCAGGCAGTAAAACAAAGAGGGGGGACGGGGTAATGCTGCAAGAGGTTTTTGGGGAAACTGCTAGCAAAAGTACATTTCTCAAAGGAGAAAAGGTTATGTCTGACCTCACCCCAGCCGGATATGACAATATCCCATGTGAAATGGCGGAATGTATCTATTGCCTGAACGGCCGCTGCTGCGGTCGCACCTATCCACCCCGCAATGCCGACGGTTATTGCAAAGACTTCGTCTCGATCAACGATTAACGTTGCCCAATAGTTTACTTCCTGTAACTGCTCAGCCTGCCTGGCGGTCATCTTGATAGCAAGCCGGGAAAGCTGATATGATGGCTGGACGGGTTCGTGATACCGACGGCAGGCAGCGCCAGGGTGGCTTTTAGAATAGTGGTGGCTGAGCAGTTACTACTTCCTCTCCCGGGCAATGAGGTAACCCCAGCATAAGGGCCTGTTTTTGCACGCCGCCGGCAGGAGCTGGCGTCTAGCAGTACCCGGCGGGTATTTTTTTTATGCCTTTATGCTCCGGGTCTGGCGTCGATGCGCCGGACCCTGCCCGTGATAATTCAATAGGTAAATCGTGAAATATGGCGCCCTGAAGCAGTTCGCAAGCGCTGTCACTTTTTTAGCCGCTGCGGGTTTGGTTTTGGCATAATGGAAGTACATAAAATGGCATTCGAACTGCACTCTTTCAATGCTTCCATTCTTAAACTTCATCCAGCAGCCGGGCGAACTCCTCCAGGCTCTCCACCTTGATGCTTTTCTTCAGCAGGGGACGAAGCACCGCTGCATCGTCTATAGCGGCTAATTTTTTACTGAGGCCCCCCTTAATTATCCCAAAGCGTTCACTTAACACTTCAAGGATAGCCTCCTGAATGGCCTTAACCTCTCCTCTCTCCATCCCCTTCTCCATGCCTTTCGCCATACCCTTCTCCATACCCTGATTGATCCA
>DFYS01000106.1:4524-18097 GCA_002383405.1 Moorella sp. UBA4076 | reverse complement strand
TCTCACATCTATTTTCAGGGTAGTTACAAAAGATGAAGGCTATTACCGTAACTTTCTACAGCTAAAGTGAAAGGGCCATACCGCCCCGGCGGCTATCCCACCTCTCACCTCGCACTTCCCACCTCTATTAAGGGGGGCTTCCCTGATGCTTTACCCCGGCAGCGCTAAACCACTATACGAACAACTTAAAGACATCCTCAAACAAAAAATCACCGCCGGCGAATTTAAGCCCGGGGAAGCCCTGCCCGGTGAAAGGCAGCTAATGGAAACCTACGCTGTCAGCCGGGTAACCGTGCGGCAGGCCATTGCCGAGCTGGTCACTGAAGGTTTATTGTACCGCCAGCATGGCAAAGGCACCTTCGTCGCCCCCCAACGCATCGAACGGCCCCTGGCCCGGCTGCTGGGAGTGGCCGAGGAGTTGACCCTGGAAGGACTGGAGGTAGAGATTGAGGTAATCAAAACCGGCTTGCAGAAAGCTACCCCCGAAGCCTGCCAGGAACTCCAGCTAACCGAAAACGAACCTGTCTTTTGTGTTACCAGATTAATAACTGCTGCTCACCAGCCCCTGTTGCTTGACGCCAGCTATTTTCCCCCGGCTATCGGCCAGGTGCTCCAGAACACCGACTTCTCCCGTGATTTGATCTATACCCAGCTGGAGCTTTATGGTTATAAAATCAGCAACGGCCGGCAGCGCATCAGCACCAGCCGCGCTTCGCGGGAAGAAGCTCGGCACCTGCAGTGCCGGGCCGGCAGCCCGGTCCTGGTCGTCAAACGGACCACCTATGTTGAAGGCGGGCTGCCTATCGATTATTCCCGCGCCATTTACCGGGGTGATCGCTATGAGTATCATGTCGATCTGCAAAGGCACCCCTTAAGTTTAGAAAATAAGCCCCTGGAATTAGAAAATAAGAAAGTCAAGCAGGCAAATAGAAAACCCGTCTTTATGAGGCCCCGCCGCTGAGCACGTTCCGCCACCGGCAAAAGCCTCTCCCCTCTCATTTAGCACCTCTGCCCTGAAAATAGATGTGAGAGGTGGGAGGTGAGATGTGGGAGGCTGGTAGGAACTGGCTGAAGCCATTTTATTACCATAATCCCACACCCTACCACTTCCACTGCTGGTGCCGCCGGGCGGCATGAGCGTCTCACTTCTCATCTTATGGGAGGTCTTATCTTGGTCAGTCTTTCTTTAACCCTCATGATTTTCGCCGGCTCTGTTATGGCCGGCGTCATCGGCGCCCTGCTGGGCCTGGGCGGGGGGATTATCATTATCCCCATGCTCACCCTGGCCTTCGGCATTGACATCCGCTACGCCATCGGCGCTAGCATCGTCTCCGTCATCGCCACTTCCAGCGGCGCGGCGTCGGCCTACATCCGCGACCGCATTACCAATATCCGCATCGGTATGTTTTTAGAGATGGCCACTACCACCGGCGCTATTGCGGGAGCATTCCTGGCCGGTATGATTAACCCGCGGCTGCTCTATTTTATTTTCGCCCTGGTAATGGGTTATTCCACCCTGGCCCTCTTCCAGCGCCGCAACGTCGAACTGGCCCGGGATGTGACCCCCCATCCCCTGGCTGTTAAGCTGCAACTTGCCGGCAGCTACTATGATCAGGTATTGCAACAACAGGTTAACTATACCTCGACCGGCGTCTATGCCGGTTTTGGTACCATGTTTGCCGCCGGCATCCTTTCCGGCCTGCTGGGTATCGGCAACGGCGTGTTCAAGGTCATGGCTATGGATATGTTTATGAAGCTACCGATGAAGGTGTCAACGGCAACGAGCAACTTTATGATCGGCATCACCGCTGCCGCCAGCGCCGGCATCTATTTCGCCCGCGGCTATATCAACCCGGCTATTGCGGCACCGGTCGCCCTGGGAGTAGTCCTGGGTGCCGTGCTCGGGACACGACTGATGGTCCGCCTTAAGAACGCGACTATCCGCAAGGTGTTTCTGCCGGTACTGTTATATGTAGCCCTGCAAATGTTGATTAAAGGAATACGGGGGTGAGCCTGTGGCTTTAAGCAACGAGCAAAAACAAACGGCTGCCAGGCCGTCTTTTATGGTCGAAGACTTAATCAGCCTGGCGCTGCGGGTCGGCGTGATTATCAGCTCGATTGTTACCGCCAGCGGCCTGATACTGCTGCTGGTCACCGGCCAGAGCGGCTACCCGGCCGATACCTTCCCCACCAGCATCGCCCAGGTTTTATATGGCCTGATAGAGCTCAAATCCTTTGCCATCATCGAGTTAGGCCTGCTTATCCTCCTCGCCACACCTATCTTCTGGGTGGCCGCCTCCATCGCCGCCTTCTTTTTACGGCGCGATTATAACTACACCCTCATCTCCGCCTACGTTTTGTTGATGCTGCTGTTGAGCCTTTTCCTGGGGAAAGCGGAATAGCGGAATAAAGCAAGCCCCGCCGAATTCATTCGCCGGGGCTTACTTTTATAGAAATTGCCTCTGAAAACCTACGGGCAGATGCCCCCAGGCTTATCCTGATAGTTTACATCCTCTTTAGTACTCTAGTACTCGCCTGGAGTAGAGACAACAGGCCCTTACTTCCGAACATCTTCGCAAATACCTTATAACCAGCCTGAATTTCTTTTAAAGGTTGGAGCTCTCGTCCAGCGAAATAAGGTTATATTGATAAACTGACGGGCCTGGGGTAAAATGGTTGCAGAAAGCATTTGGTATGAACTTAATTGTCGAGGGGGGAGCTGAATTGGATACTCAACCCGAGGAACTGGCTGCTTATTACGCAAAAAAATATCCCCTGGTTTTTGCTGACAGTTTTTCGCCTGACGACATATATCTAGCCGAGCGTTATCAGGAAGCCTGGCAAGTAGCGAAAAGAGCTGCGGTTATCTTAAGAAGAGTATACTCTGCTAAAAAAGTGGTGGTCTTCGGTTCCCTTATCGACCGTTCCCGGTTTACACGCTGGTCTGATGTCGACCTGTCGGTCTGGGGTATCCCTGACGAACGGTTTTACGCGGCTGTAGGGGCAGTGACGGGCTTGAGCGCGAAATTTAAGGTTGATTTGGTCGATCCGGCAGACTGCCGGGAGTCCCTACGCCGGGCTATCGAAAGTGAAGGGATAGAGATATGAATAAGCAAAATCTTACCCTGATCGGCAGGATACGAGAAGAACTCGCTGAAATCCAAAGAGCTGTCAACCGCGCCAAAACCGGGTGGGAACGCTGTAACAAAACAGGCGATGATTTTTATCTGGACTGTGTGGCCTTTAACCTCCATAGTTTTTACACGGGGCTGGAGAGGATCTTCGAATTAGTCGCTGTTAATATCGAACAGAGCAAACCGGAAGGAGAGAACTGGCATCAGGAGCTATTGCGGCAGATGGCGGTTGAAATTGAAAGAGTTCGACCGCCCGTCCTTTCACGAGAAACACGGAGCAGCCTGGATGAATATCGTGGTTTTCGTCATGTTGTTAGGAATGTATACACTTTCCATCTCTCCCCTACCCGCATCGAGCCTTTAGTGGATAACTTGGAGCAGGTTTTCAATGACGCTAAAATGGAGATTGAAAGGTTCCTTTCTTTCCTTGAAATGGTAGGGCAAAAAAGGCAATAAACCGTGAAGGGATTAAAGTTATATGAGTGGGCGGTAGCACAGCCCGGAGTGGAGTAAAACAGGCCCCGCCGAAGTTATTCGCCGGGGCCTGCCTGTATATCCCTGTTCCTTGGGAAAAGTAGGAACATCGCCTATTCATCCTCCCAATCATCCCCCAAAGGGTATTGAGGTGGAGCTTCTCCTCTCTGCTCAGTAATCGCGGGTTCTAGGAGCCCTGGATCTCCCTGTGCTATATCCTCTAATATCACCCTGAAGCACCATTCTTCCCCATAGTCAAACAGATACAAAATCTGCCGTCCCGGTTCCAGATCCAGCTCTCCAAGCGTAATGCTATTCGCATAGGGACCCCCATCACCATCGGGAGAGTAATACGCTTTGCGGGACCAGCGTTTACCATCCATGAAAAAGCAATAAAGATGATCATTGTTAAATTCAAAGGCTTCCTGGATAATAAGGTGCAGATCTTCCAGAGTATGCTGCGCCGAAAGCTTAACCCGCCGCCAGACTTTATTGAGCGAGACTTTAAAAGTAAAGTTTCCGCCAACCCCGACCTGTTCCCGCGGCAGGAAGGTTTCAAGTTCCCCGGGGGCAAAAAAGACGGCAAACGGCAGGATAAACGGCTCTTCTTTGTACACCGGTTCCTCTTCCTTGCTTATTCTATCTTTCTTCCCCTTGATTCTATATCTTTTACCCCTGGAGAACTCTTTGATCATTTCCTGAAACTGGCGGTATCTGTTTTGACTGGGCAAGGGAGAGCCCGGGATCACGCGGGTTTCCCCGTATCTCCTCCGGCTGGGAATATTCCAGTAAGGAAGGTTCCTTGTAGTTGCCAGAATCCCGGCCACGGTCACGCCAAACCTGGACGGGGTCAGCGTAGCAGCGCGGAAGTCATACTTGGAAAAGAGGGTGTCGATTGCTTCTTCATCCCTGGTTGCCTCCCAAAAACCATAAAATGACAGGCAGAAGATGTAGTAACCCAATTGATCCATGAGGTTTTTTAATAATCGATCCTCTTTTACACTGACTGCAATAACTCGTCCCAGTTTTTGCTGGCTCACAAATCTAAAAACGTTGCCGATATTCATTTCCGGCTCATCGTGGTACCGGACCGGGTTAAGCTCATTCCAGTCCACATCAATCCATAAAGTCTCCAATAAAGAAAAGTATTTCTCCGCTGGCGTTAGACTCTGGTAACTTCGGTAACGCTCAGTGGGTTGCAGCTCAAACCTGCCGCCTTTTGACTGGACCTTGCGGAACAATTGCCCGGATAGCGCCAGGTGGTAAAACAGATTAAGCAGCGGGTAGGAAGGCTGGTCTAAATTGGGGTTATCGTCCGTGACAAAAGTCTTCATCAGCTGGTTGATCTGGTAAAGATGTTTTTTAGCCAGATACTGATTTTTGGGGGTTAGCGGCGTCCGGTTGTTGCAAAGGGATTCGGTATATAATCCAAAGTCCCTTACGATCGGAGAAGGTTCCTCTTCGTTAACTCTAAGTCGCGGTGTAATCGTCATCCTCAAACTTTCCCTCCGGCAGGTTTTGGTCTCTACTTCCCCTTTGACCATATTCTACCACGCCGGCTGGATGGGGACAATAGGTGATGGCTACTACCCGTTGCTTTTCATGCTAGCATATGGTACTATACTATTACGCATGGTAATTTTTGTATAGAAAAATGCGCCTTAATTTCGCTGGAGGCGATAGTCTTATGGCTCCCAACAAAAAAGCTTTAGATATTGTTAAATCGTACGCAAATATCTTAAGGAAAAGAAACCTCCCGGTGAAATCAGTTATCTTATTCGGTTCCCAGGCCAGAGGCGATTATGAACCCGGTTCGGATATTGATGTCCTTGTGGTCGCCGAAAAGCTCGACAGGAAAATCCGGGCCAATATCATTGACGAAGCTTACGAAATTAGCTTGCAGGAAGATATCCCGTTAATCGCCCTGGCATATGATCTCCAGGAATTTCAATCTCCTTTATTTCGGGCGGGACCTTTTTACCAGAATATTAGCCGGGAAGGAATTAAAGTTCTATGAGTGATATTGGACTGAAAATATTGTATGCCCGGACCAAGATAGAAAAGGCCTGGGAAGCTTGGGATGAAGCTGAATGGGCTTTCAAAGGCGAAAAATACCCCAGCGCGGTTAATCGGATTTATTATGCTTTTTACCGCGCCTGCCTGGCCCTTCTTGCTTTCCAGCCTAAAATCCCCACCAAACATGCCGCAGTAATAGGCGAGGTTAACCGCATCTACGTAAAAGAAGGGCTGCTACCCAGGGAAATAGGACGGTTTCTCCATGACCTGCAAACGGCCAGGGCGGAAGCTGATTACAAGGATAAAAACTTTCCCCGGGAAGATGTCCAGGAATATATCAAACAAGGTAAAAAATACCTGCAGCATCTTGACGATTTAGTCACTAAGCTGGCAGATAATACCCTATAAAAAAATTGCCGAAGACCCTGGATGCCGAATGGTTGCTACACAAACACAGCATGGCCCCGGCAGGTTTTTGACCCGCCGGGGCTAAGGTTTGTCGTAATAGCGGACATCCGTGCTTAAAATGGTAAGTTCAATGCCTCCAACTGTTCTTTCAACTTTTTACTTTCCTCTGCAGTCAAGGGCCGCAGGGGGCTATGGGGTACGCCAGCGTTTATACCCCGGAACTCCAGGGCTTTTTTGTAGGGAGCGATGTGGGTATAACCCCTGAATATAGCCCGCAATTTGATGACCAGGTCCTGAGCTTTTAAAGCCCTTTCCCTGTCGCCAGCCTTTAGGCTTTCATAAATCTCCACC
Source organism: Moorella sp. UBA4076 (assembly GCA_002383405.1). Classification (GTDB taxonomy): domain Bacteria; phylum Bacillota; class DSM-521; order Neomoorellales; family Neomoorellaceae; genus Neomoorella. The sequence goes on along the minus strand of DFYS01000106.1, from coordinate 11,714 downwards.
ACCGGTTCGGGAAAAGCCGTTGCCGTAGCCGCTACCGCGCCGCTGCCGCCCATTAAAAGGCTGGCATAGATCTGGGCGTCGTTACCCATGAGGATACAAAAATCATCCGGTACGGCCTCGCGGAAGTTAATGAAGTTCATAAAATCCATGCTACTATCTTTGATGCCGACAATATTAGGAAACTCAGATTGCAACTGGGCCACAACCCGGGGGGAAACAGCATTCTTAACATTGACCGGGATATTGTAAATGTACATAGGGAAATCGGGTGCCTGCCTGGCAACGGTACGGTAGTAATCCAGCATCGTCATTTCATCGATACTGTAATAGTAGGGCGGAATTAGTGCCGCTCCGTCGGCACCGATTTCCCGGGCATGGGCGGTAAGTTCGATTGCTTCCGTTAGGTTAATAGAGCCGGTATGGATGACTACCGGTACCCGCCCGGCTGTTTCTTTGACGGTAATCTCCGCTACCTGTTTACGTTCATCGGTCGATAAAAGAATGCCTTCACCGGTGGAGCCACAGGGAAAAAGGCCATGAATACCCTTGGCGATTAAGAAGTGGGTGAGTTTCACTATTCCCTCGACATTTAGCTGCCCGGCTTCGTTAACTGGCGTCACAGTTGCAGCAATAATACCTTCTAACTTTTTGTAGCTCATTATATAACCCCCATAAGTTTTATATATGGAACTTTGTTCCCATTATTGGTTGAAAAGAGTACTTCTCCTTTACAGGAGAAGATCGAAGCGGGCCCTTTATTTCTGCTCGGCAGCAACAGCAATGGTATTATTAGTCCTTTTCCCACCACAGGTTTGGGTAAAATTTTGTTTGCTGACTGGGCTAAAGCACGATCAAGCAGATCACTTGAGCCACCCGACGACCAGGGACAAATCAACGTAATTTCCTTTTCGGGATACTTTGACGCTGTAACCGTATCGGTTTTATCCTGACCGGATTGCTGCTGCTTCTGCCCGCAGGCAGTAATAAACAGCGCGGCAACTACCAGAAGAGCCATAATCAGCATTGATTTTTTAGGTAAACGCAGCATTCTTGTACCTCCTCGTTTTGTTATTTACACTTAGATTAAATCGGGATCAATTTTTCGGGCCTTCCCTTCCATCCCNNGAAATTTCTTTGGCAACCACCACCTTGTCAAGATCTCCACGCAACACCCCCTTTACATTGATAGCTACAACTTGCATCCCCTGCCTGTACTTGCTAATACCGGTAGGATTTCGCTGCCGTGGTGTAAAACTGCTACCTGCGTTTTTTGTTCAGCCAGCCTTATAGCCATATCCCAGGCGTCCTGCGGTGTAGCAGCGGTTGCCAGGCCAAGGGCCCGTGCTTCTGCCGGTGTTTATACCCCTGCTAACCAGAATAACTCTCGCCCTGGAAACTATATTCCCTACCCGGGCCAGGTAAGAGGCCGCGTTCAGGTCCGTTATTTCCTTCCTGGCCACCAATTTCTCCACCTCCGCCAGGGGACGAAAACCATACTTTAAGATCAACTGCCCGTGGCTTTGCGATATGCCTTCCGGGCAGGCGGCCAGGAAAATAATTACACCACCGGGATTGACAACCATATCGGCCGCCTGCAGAGCTTTGGTGGCCTGCCAGAGCTCTAATTCCGCCGGAAAAGCTTCCGTGATGACGATATCAGCTCTGGCTTTAATGTTGACGCCATATATCCTTTGAGCCAGTTCGCAACCTTGGCGATGGGCCTTAATGGGGTCGCCGGCAAATACCCCCGCCAGGCGGCCGGTTTTATCTTGAACAACGTTAACAATGAATTTTAAACCGGCCCGCAGCGCTACTTCTTCTATTTCCCGCCGCACAGGGTTATCCGGGCGGCCCAGGATGTCAGCCGCTGTATAATAGGCGCTGAGCCCGGCCTGCGGGGCGGCTTTTGTGTTTCCGGGATCCGGATGTCAGCCGCTGTATAATAGGCGCTGAGCCAGTGGGTCTGCGCAGTGGTGGCCGGCCCGCATACCCCCGGTTGAATAATTTTACCGCCGCCACTGTAACCGGCCACCCGGTGGGGTACGATATGGCCCAGGCCGATAATAAAATCAGCTTCGGTGAGATGCCTGTTAATCCAGATGTCGATACCTGAAGTGGTTTTGCCTATATTTAATAAATCATCGGATTTTTCCCAATCATGATTGTAAACAGAGTAACGTTGATATACTTCTTTACCCAGTTTTTGTTCTAACTCTTTAGCAGACATGGCCCGGTGGGTGCCCAGACCGACCAGGAACTNNTCAACAATAATTAAAACCCTCTGGCCGGGTGAAACCATTTCTGCCAGGTCCGGTGTGCCCACGGGATTATCCAGGCCTGCCTCAATGATTTCTTCCTCAGCAGGTAAAGATAGGGCATCCCCATCGATAGGAAAATACTCCTCTATGGGAACATTATATTCATTCAATATTTATAGGGCGAAGTAGGAATTATTAAAAGATATTGTAGTCATCTTAAGAATATCATCCTCTCACTTGCCTGTGTTCTAAATATAGAACGCTGTTTCTAATATAGTATTATTCGACATTGACGAGGTAATTCCTTCTTGATGTTAAAAAAATATGCTGCTATTTTTGCTACAACCTAACCCGGCATAGCCTTAAACCAAAATCCTGCCGCGATATCTTCTTCCCGCTTTGCGAAGATGTGCGGACTTAAGGGACTAAAATCCCTGGGTAAAGCCCAGTTTTTTAGAAATGCGTAAGGCTGCTTCCCGGACCAGCGGTCCTAACTCCGTTGCCCTGTCAATACCAAACCGGAAACTGGGCCCTGAAATACTGATGCCGGCTATTACCTGCCCGCTGGATTGAAAAATGGGTGCCGCCACACAGATGACCCCCGGGCGGTTTTCTTCGTGGTCGAGGGCAAACCCCTGCTGCCGTATCTGGATCAGGTGTTCCTTTAGCGTCACCGGGTCGGTGATGGTATTGGGTGTCAAAGGATTTAGCTTTACCCTGTCCAGATAAGCGGCCAGCCACCCGCCATCCATAAATGCCAGCATGCTCTTGCCCGTCGCAGCAGAATACAGGGGCATTCTTTTGCCCACCCGCGACATGAGGCCGATGGTTTCCGGGGTATCTATCTTCTCCACATAGACACCCTCGTCCCCTTCTTTCCAGACCAGGTGGACGGTTTCGCGGGTTTTGCCGGCCAGCTCCACCAGCTCCGGCCGCGCTATCTGCCTGAGTTCCAGGGAATTGAGGACCTGGCTGGATAACAGCAGCAGTTTGAACCCCAGGCGGTAACGCCGGGTGGTTTCGTCTTTCAGGACATACTGCCNNGCCCGGCTGATTTCGGTAACGCCCAGCCCGCCGTCGGCTGCGGCCAGCACCTCCAGCACTTCCAGAGTTTTGACCGGCGTCGGGTCGCTGACCTTCCTGGCGCTTGCGCCGGTTGTCACCAGTGCTTCAACCACAAATCATGCTCCTTTTGTTTCAGATATAGAACCTCATTCCAGATGATGAATAATTCGACGCCGGTGACAAAATTCCTGCTGCCGTTAAAAAATACAAGCTGATTAACTATTGACAGACGCCGCTATATTAACTTAAGATTAAATCGTAAACCTGAACCGGTTGGCCCGCCGGATATAAGTACGGTAGGATGGCAGGAAGGGCAATGATGCTCCCGCCGGGAGTATTTTTTATGACTATGCCCCGGCAAAACTGCCTTGCCAGCCGGAAAATTTATAAAGGGGGCAAGGAAAAAGTGAAAAAATGGTTTTTAATGCTGTCATCCCTGGTGCTGGTACTGGGTCTGCTGCTGGCGGGGTGCGGCTCCAGCGGTGGCAAACAGCCCGCTGCCGGCGACGGTCAGGCATCCCCAAAAAGCGACGCCACTGGAGGCGAAGCCAAAACCGTCAAACTGGGTATCATCCAGATCATCGAACACCCGGCCCTGGATGCGGCGCGCAAGGGGTTCCTGGCAGCGTGTAAGGCCGGCGGTTATGAGGAAGGCAAAAACTTACAGGTAGATTACCAGAACGCCCAGAACGACCCATCGACTTTACAGAACATCGCTCGCAAATTCGCCCAGGATAAAAAGGACCTCATCCTGGCCATCGCTACCCCTTCAGCTATGGCTATGGCCAATGAAACCCAGGAGATTCCTATTCTGATTACCGCCGTCACCGATCCTGTCGAAGCCAAACTGGTTAAGAACATGGAAAAACCCGGTACCAATGTCACCGGGACAACGGACTTGAATCCCATTAAAGAACAGCTGGAGCTACTGAAACAGCTGGTGCCCAATACCAAAAAGTTCGGGGTCATCTACAACTCCAGCGAAGTAAATTCCCAGGTGCAGGTGAAAATCGTCAAACAGGAAGCCGCCGGCCTGGGTCTGACTGTAGTGGAAGCACCGGTTACGGCCAGCAGCGAGGTGGTCCAGGCGGCCCAGTCTCTGGTCGGCAAAGTAGAGGCCATTTACATCCCCACCGACAATACCGTGGTCGCCTCGATAGCCGGTGTCCTCCAGGTGGCCGAGCCGCATAAAATCCCGGTCATCGCCGGCGAAAGCAACACCGTTGAATCCGGGGCGCTGGGGACCATCGGCATCGACTATTACAAACTGGGTGAGCAGACCGGGCAGATGGCCCTGCGGGTGCTGAAAGGTGAAAAACCCCAGGATATGCCTATCGAAAAGCAAAAAGACATGAGCATCGTCTTAAACGCCAAAGCAGCCAGAGCCTTCGGGGTAACTATCCCCGAGGATCTGAAACAGAAAGCCAGTAAGGTTATCGAGTAGGTGAAGCTTAAATGTCCTTGAGCGTCTGGTTAGGAGCCCTGGAACAGGGATTACTCTGGGGGGCCATGGTCCTGGGGGTCTATCTCACCTTCAGGGTCCTCGACTTCCCTGATTTGACCGTTGACGGCGCCTTCACCCTGGGGGCGGCAGTGGCGGCCAAACTCATCCTGTCTGGATATGACCCCTGGCTGGCCCTGCTGGCAGCCATCCTCGGCGGCGCCCTGGCCGGTCTTGTTACCGGACTGCTGCATACGCAGTTAAAGGTAGCACCCCTGCTGGCGGGTATCTTAACTATGATCGCCCTTTATTCCATTAACCTGCGGATAATGGGACAGGCCAACCTGTCCCTTCTTCGTGTTGAGACCATTTTTACCGGGGTCAAAGGGTATACCGCACTGGTTCCCTTTGGCCCCGCCCTCCTGGGGGCACTGCTGGCAGCCCTGGTCCTGATCCTGCTTTATCTTTTCCTGCAGACCGAACTGGGTATGGGCATCCGGGCTACCGGGGACAACGAGCAGATGATCCGCAGCCTGGGGGTCAACACCGCCACCATGAAACTGGTCGGCCTGGCCATCGCCAATGCTCTGGTGGCCTTTTCCGGCGGGCTCATCGCCCAGTACCAGGGCTTTGCCGATATCGGCATGGGCATCGGCATGATCATCGCCGGTCTGGCGGCGGTGATTATCGGTGAGGCTCTGGTGGGAAGCCAAACCCTGGCCCGCGCCCTGCTGGCCGCCGTAATCGGTTCGATCCTTTACCGCGCTATCATCAGCCTGGTGCTGCGGCTGGGCCTGCCGGCCACGGACCTCAAATTGCTGACTTCATTAATCGTAGTCATGGCTATGGCCTTCCCCCTGGTGCGGCAGCGCCTGGGGCTAAGAGCCTTACGCCTGAGGAGTGAGCAGGATGCTGCAGCTAATCAACGTAGCCAGGACCTTTAATCCCGGCAGCGTCAATGAAAAAGTCGCCTTAAGGGAAATAAATCTCCATGTCAGCCCGGGCGAAGTGGTTGCCATTATCGGCAGTAACGGCGCCGGCAAATCAACATTGCTGAACGTGGTAGCGGGAGTCTATGAAATCGAAGCCGGCAAGGTACTTTTAGACGGCCAGGACATCACCCGCCGCCCCGAGCATCTCCGGGCCACCTGGATCGGCCGGGTTTTCCAGGACCCATTGCGGGGCACGGCCGCTTCGATGACTATTGCCGAAAATCTGGCCCTGGCTTTGCGCCGCGGCCGCCCCCGTCGTTTACGGCGGGGCATAACCCCGGCCGAACGGCAGTTATTTAAAAAACGCCTGGCCCTCCTGGGGCTGGGCCTGGAAGACCGCCTGGGCACTCGGGTGGGCCTGTTGTCCGGCGGCCAGCGCCAGGCCCTGACCGTGCTCATGGCGACCATTGCCACCCCCAAGCTCCTGTTGTTGGACGAACACACAGCGGCCCTGGACCCGCGCACAGCCCGGACGGTTATGGAACTATCGGAAAAAATCATCGCCCAGCACCGGCTTACCACCCTGATGGTCACTCACAACCTGGAGCAGGCCCTGCGTGCCGGTACGCGCACTATTATGATGCACGAAGGGCGCATCATCCTGGACCTGTCCGGCCCGGAGCGGATGCGGACCAAAGTGGCCGATCTCTTGAAGATGTTCGAGCAGGTCAGCGGCAGCGCTTTTGCCGACGATCGGGTGCTGCTGACAGGGAGCTGATGCTGACAATCCTGTGTTAAGCAGGGCTACTTTTTTGGAGTAAAAGGAATTTCTATTGCCCGCCTGGAAAAATAATGATATGATTTAGTCAAAAGGGGGGAGCCACCATGCCAGTGCCAGAGGAAGCCAGAAAAGAAATAGCGGCCGGAACAGATGAGCAAGGGTTATTCCCTCGTGGTTTCGACCCGTTTGGCTATATCATCCAGCAGCTGACTAACATGGACGCTCGTTATGAATCGCGCTTTGACCGGATTGAAACGAGGATTGACAAACTTGACAGTAAAATCGATACCCAGATAAATGCTTTGCGCCAGGAGATAAATGCTTCACGTCAGGAGAATCAGCAGAATATCGCCGACTTGCGTCAGGAGAATCAGCAGAATTTCACCGGCCTGCGCCAGGAAATGNNGATGCCGCCCTGCAGCAGGGTCAAACCAACTTGCACCAGGAGATTAGGTCCTTGCATCAAGAAATGCGAGGCATTCATAGATGGTCTATCGCCAGTATAGTAACTACTATTGTTGGTCTGGGTGGTGTTATCGCTTCCCTGCTGGCCATCCTGGCCCGGCTGCCTTAATCAATCCAGAGGCCTTATAAGTAGCAGCATGAACCTGGCCAAAACGACTCAACCCTGATAGCAATCCAACCACCTCCTAAGGCCAAAAGTAGAATTACTTTGTCGCCCGGTTTCAGAGCAGACCACCACGCCGCCTGCG
>DFYS01000106.1:0-4399 GCA_002383405.1 Moorella sp. UBA4076 | reverse complement strand
AGCGCAGGCGGAACGCTATTTTCAGAGCAGCTTCAGGGGATGCCAGCTGGCCGTTGTGGTAAAAGTTTACGAAATAACGCCGCGGCCCCCCGAGGATAAATACAAACAAGCAGGGGACTGGTGTAGTTTCAGCCTCCCCTGCTTGTTCAATAGATCGGATGTTATTGTTCTATTTCACCCAGCTTTACTCCACCCTGTTCCGGTGAGTCCTTTTGATCCCCAACCAATTTCAGGAAGCCCTGCAGGAAATCCATGGGCAGCGGGAAGACCACGATATTAGACCGGTCACTGGCGATCTCGGTCAATGTCTGCAGGTACCTGAGCTGCAGCGATGCCGGTTCAGTGGCAATGATATGAGCCGCTTGCGTCAGTTTTTCCGCGGCCTGGAACTCGCCGTCAGCATGGATGACCTTGGCCCGCCTTTCCCGTTCCGCCTGGGCCTGGGCCGCCATGGCATGCTGCATGCTGTCGGGCAGCTCCACATCGCGCACCTCCACCAGGCTCACCTTGACACCCCAGGGCTCAGTACCCTCGTCAATGATTTGTTGCAGGCGTTGGTTGATATTTTCCCTGTTGGTCAGCAGTTCGTCCAGGTCCGACTGGCCTAAAACGCTCCGCAGGGTGGTCTGGGCCAGCTGCGAGGTGGCGCGAATGACATCCTGCACCTTGATCACAGCGTTGCCCGGGTCAATAATGCGGAAGTAGACGATGGCATTGACTTTGAGCGTGACATTGTCGCGGGTAATGGCTTCCTGGGACGGCACGTCCATAGTGATGGTACGCAGGTCTACTTTCTGCATGCGCTCGATGATGGGGATCAGGAAAAACAGCCCCGGCCCGCGAGCGCCGACAAAGCGGCCCAGGCGGAAGATCACGCCGCGTTCGTATTCCTGCACGATGCGCACCGAGGCAGAAACAAGCATCAAGAGGATCACCAGTAAACCGATCCAGAGAGTTAAGTCAAATAACATTTTATCAGCCTCCTATAATTTAATTAGAAGTTTTGGATACCACTCAAATCACCGTCGACCTTAACCGTACCAGCGCCCCATGCCGATCAGCCTGACGCAACCCGGCAAACTCCATGTGGCAGCCGGGCATTGCTAGCAGCAACGCTGGGAAGTTACTCTGCTGTGCTGGCAACGAAAATTCACTTCTGTTTCGTTAACAGCCCCGCCGTCTTAATGTCAATAATAGCTTTTCCCCTTTACTTGTAGCTTTAATCGCGGGCACCTGTGCTTATTCCTATATAAAGGCACCTTGCAGCTAGAGACGCAATATTGCCCGGCAACATCCGGCAATACTGCCCGGCAAGCATCACCCTTCCTCTACATTCATGTTAACTTACCCTTTTTACCTGCAACTTCAACCCTGTAACTGCCACCACCTTTACTTCTTCACCAGCAGCAACCCTTTCCCCTTCAGCCAGCGCCTGCCAGTGCTCACCTTCAATTAATACAGTACCGCCGGGGTCCAGAGGAGTGACGGCAACGCCGGTTGCCCCGAGCAAACCTTCGCTGCCGGTGACTGCCGGCCGCTTCTGCCCCCGCACCACGGCATTGATGATGAAAATAAAGAAAACGCTAAGTCCCAGAGTAACGCCGGCAATCAAGCTGCGGCTGATCTCCGGAACCGGCCCGCCCTGGCTGAAAAGCATCAGCGAGCCCATCACCAGCGAAGCAATACCCCCGGCCGTGAGCAGGCCGTGACTGATTATAAAGGCTTCGGCCACAAAGAGGGCAAAGGCGACCAGGATTAGCAATATCCCACCCCAGTGGGCTTTCAAGGTGCCCAGAGAATAAAGGGCCAGCAGCAAACTGATTACCCCGGCCACCCCCGGCAGGGTTGCCCCCGGGTTATACAGCTCGATGATCAGCCCCAGCATCCCTACCGTCATCAGGATATAGGCGATGTTGGGGTCGCTGACGGTATGGAGAATGTTCTCGACGGTGTTCATCTGGTGGCGGTTGATAACGGCGTTGCTCAAATTGAGGGTGACTTTGCGCCCGTCAATTAACGCGACCTCCCGGCCTTCCAGTTGTTGTAACAGGTCCTCCAGATGATCGGCGCGCAGGTCGATCAGGCGAGCCTCCAGGGCTTCGTTATCGGAGTAAGAGCGGCTCTCGCGTACCGCCAGCTGCGCCGCTTCCACATCGCGGCCGCGCATCTCGGCAATACTGCGTACCCAGGCGGCGGCGTCCTCGGTGGCTTTTTGCGCCTGGGTAGCCGGCATCTCACCACCGCCAGTCCCCATAGCGACGGGATGGGCGGCGCCGATACGGCTCCCCGGCGCCATAGCGGCCACGTGGGCGGCCATGGTGATAAAGGTACCCGCCGAGCCAGCCCAGCCCCCGGCCGGGGAGACGTAGACGATTACCGGCACGCGGGCGTTCATGATGCGGCCGACGATGGCCTGGGTGGTATCATAAAGGCCCCCCGGGGTACTGAGCTCGATTATGCAGGCCGTGGCCCCTTGCTCCGCTTCGCTGATGCCGCGGTCGATATAGGTGGCTACGACCGGGACTATCGGCCCCTCCACCCGCAGCACATCAACGCGGGGCGGGTTGGCCCGGGCGGGAGATGAGAGAAAAATGAGGCCTAACATTAATATGATAGCCATCGGGATAAGCCGGCGCAGCAACAAAGCCGATCCTGGTACTAATTGGTAGTGTCTCTTCAAAGTCATAGTAAGCACCTGCTTCAAGTTACATATTTTTACGAGTATTTAACTGCCGCTTTATTCTTACCTAACTATTTTTATACGCATCACCCCGGGGTAAAATAGCACCAATTTTAATTATACTTCGCTCTCTATCCTGCCGGAAAATAATCCGCCACTGACCTACGCGACATCTCAATTCTCCGGGCCTGCCTGCAAGGGAACGTATATCACCTTCAGGCGGATATTTCTTTAACCCTGTAATAGCCTTGATCAATCGTGTTCTAGTATCGCGGTCTACTTTCGCTAGAGTCTTCCTGGCTTGAGGTGATAATACAACTTCATAATCCGAGCTCATTTTTAACCTCTTCCCAGGACATACCTTCACCATGTTCAATTGCAGCGAAGCCCTCATCAACTATCTGTGCTTCTTCCGGAGTCAGTTGCTCCTGGGGGCACAACATAGATTCCACGATAATTCTTAAAGCCTCCAGTTGTTTATAACTCAATCTATCAAGTAATGGTTTGAGTTCTTCGGCTGTAGTTGACATTTTGTCACTTTACCTCCCTTTTATGTTTGATGGGCAAAAGGATAACCTATCCTGACGGTATAAAAAATATGGCCAGGGTATTTAACGCGACCTTTCTTGAGGGCCTCTAAAAGGTCTTTGCCTAAAAACCATTCGCCGGTATCGGGATCAATGGCTGCAATTTTGCCCCTTTCATGCTGTAAAGCATGAACCCTGGCGAGTACTTCTGGTGACGGCCGTTTTAACTTGTTAACCATGCTTCCACCACCCCGGAGTGCCCTTATATTCATTATACCATAGAAAACATCAATGTTCGCATTAAAAATAATCGCATCTATCCTATAATCACGCCGCTGCCCGGACGGGGGCGGTTGCGGTCCAGTTCGACGCGGTATTTATAGCGATCAGACCGGTAAGCGTTCACCGATAGCTCCACCGGGCGATTCCCGGCGTAAGCCACCCTTTCCATGATCAGCAAAGGGGTGCCTGCCTTCACCTGCAGGTAGGCCGCCTCCTTTTTGCCGGCTTTACCGGCGGCGATAGTCTGCGTCGCCCGGTCCAGGACCAGATCCAGCTTATCTTCCACCAGTTCATAGAGGCCATGGTGCTTCAGGTCCTCCGCAGCCAGGCGGAGGCCGTATTCGTAAGGCCAGTAGCTGCGCAGGTAAGTGATGGGCTGGCCGTTCATCTGCTGGATCTTTTCAATTAGACAAAGGGGCTCATTACCAAAAAACCTCCACTGCCGGTACATGCTGCCTTTCTTTGGCAATATCCTTGACCGGGCCAACGGATATAATTCTGGCGCTGGGCTCGCAGCCGCGGGCCCTCATTTCCTCAAAAAAACCGGTTAACTTGCCCAGGGTCTCTTCTAACGTTTCCCGCTTGACGAAGGTCCCTTTGCCCGGCCGGCGTTCCAGCAGGCCTTCGTCGACCAGGGATGCTACCGCCCGGCGCACAGTAATGCTACTGACGCCGTACTTCTCCATCAGCTGCTTGTCGGTGGGAAAAAGGTCGCCCACCCGGTACTCGCCTTCTTTAATAGCCTGGCGCAAATCGCTGGTAATCTGGTAATGCAGGGGGATCGGTTTGCTGCGATCGATACTCACATTTTTCACCTGCGATTATTATAAAGTTATACTGATAGTTATTATAATCAATTTTTGATGCCCTGGCAACAGCAAAACAGCTTCAGATCTGATATAATCTACGA
>DFYS01000069.1:1850-4028 GCA_002383405.1 Moorella sp. UBA4076 | reverse complement strand
CCGGGTGGCAGGGGCGCGGCACCGGGCGGTAAACCGGCGGCCAGCTGCTGCAACTCCAGCCGCGCCAGGTAGGGGTTACGTACCATCAAAGCCCCGCCAACACACCCGCCGGGGCAGGCCTGGGCTTCGATATAATCGATGTGCTCGAAATCCCCTGCTTCGATACGGGTCAGGACTTCGATGACGTGGTGAATACCATCTACCTCCAGCAAACGCCGGCCGCCGATGCTGGCATTTTCGCCGCCGCTGTGGCCCCAGCCGTATCCGGCTGCCCCCGCCCGTGACGGGTATGCTGCAGCGGTGGCCAGGCGCTGGCGGACATCGCCGTAAATAGCGGCCAGGGGGATGACACCATCGGGACCTTTAAAGCCCCCTTCTGGCTGGCGGGCGGCCNNGGGCAGGGGGAAATAAAGAAAGTGCCGATAGCTTCCGGTGGCAACCCGGTGGTTGCCGTCCCTTCCCGGCGGGCCATTCTGGCGGCTACATCCATGGGTGTGGCCATGGGCAGCACTTGCTCCACCAGGGAAGGGAAACGGACCTGGATCAGGCCCACCACCGCCGGGCAGGCCGGGGAAATAAGGGGCTTTTTGCCGCGGTAAGCATCCAGATACCGGCGGGTGGCACCGGCGACTACCTCTGCTGCCCGAGCGACTTCATATACGGCATCAAAACCCAGCGCCAGCAGGGCGCCGAGGATATCCTCGAGATCAGCCTGACCGGCAAACTGGGATACAAAGGCCGGCGCCGGCAGGGCGATGCGGTAGCGATAGGCAGCCAGGGCCTCCAGGCCGTCGCCTATGGCGATCTTGGCATGATTGGGGCAGATGCGGATGCACTCGCCGCAGTCGATACAGCGTTCCTGGATAATGCGCGCCTTGCCCTCGCGCACCCGGATGGCCTCCGTCGGGCAATGTTTGATACAGTTGGTGCAGCCTTTACATTTATCCTCGTCCAGGCGCACGGAATGGAAATACCCCATTACGCCACCGCCTTAGCGATTATAGATGCCTATTTTTACAGTAGTGCCCTGTCCTGGTGTTGACCTGATCTCCAGTTCGTCAACGCAGCGGCGGATATTGGGTAATCCCATACCGGCGCCGAAGCCCATCTCCTGGATCTCCCGCGGGGCGGTGGAATAGCCCTCCTGCATGGCCAGGTCGATGTCAGGGATGCCCGGACCGGTATCGCGAGCGGTGATAGTAATAACCTCCGGCGTAATTTCTGCCCGCAATTCGCCGCCGGTGGAATGGATGACCATATTCATTTCCACCTCATAGGTAGCAATGGCCACCCGCCGGATCAGCGCCGGCGGAAAACCCACCTGCTGCAGGACCTGGCGAACGCGCGCCGCCCCGTCCCCGCCGGCCAGAAAGTCGCGCGCCCGGACAGGGATGGTTAGCTCCAGGGGAGATGGGGATTCCTTCATGCCGGCTCCCCGGTCGCTGCTGGGTTAACCTTCCAGGCAGGGGCGGGGAACGCCTCGTTGTTAGATGCCCGCTCCCTGCCAATGGCACCGGCAGACTTCCATCCCCTTGGTATTTTATCTAACGGTATCCTTTCCCCTGACGCTACACTTTCGGGATCGATAGCTCCCGAAGCTGCCTGGACGCAGTTTTCTTCGCCAGAAATAGCCCCAGTATCAACCGGATTTTTCCCGGCCGGCTTCTTATCCCCTGGTATACCTTTCTCTTTTGTGCTCCTTACCGGTTTTTCTCCATCTGTCCCCCTTTCCGCCAGCACTTCCCCGGAACACCCCTTTAATCCGGCCTGGAAAAGGCGGCCGCAGCTGTCATACATCAAAAGCCTGGTCCCCAGGAGGGGCAACCCCATCCCGGCGGCAGCATCAATGAGGTTCTGGTCCGGCCTTTTCCCGCGGACAAAGACGACCACCGCCGCATCAACCATTGATGCTGTATGCAGGACGTGAGTATTGGTCAAGCCTGTCAGCAGGGCCACCCGGCCGCGGGCAAAGGCCAGGACGTCGCTCATCAGGTCGGAGCCAAAGCCGGCTTCAACTTCCAGGTCCAGCTTATCCGCCCCGGTAAAAACCTCAGCCGCCAGGATGGCCTGGATCTCCCTGATCTGCACTGCGCCGTAACCTCCAATGGTGAATTAGTTCACAATTAATGACAAAAGGAAGAACCCTGTTTACAGACAGCTTTGTCAGTACTGACGCAG
>DFYS01000069.1:0-1753 GCA_002383405.1 Moorella sp. UBA4076 | reverse complement strand
GCAATGACCCGTAAAGGCTGCCAGCGGCGCCGGTGATGGGGGAGGGGGCAAGCTAACCCATCCGGTTAGCTGTGATAGTGTACTTGTTCACTACATTTATCAAAAGTCCTTGTGATAGTTTGTATACAGTCGTTATTCGCCATAAAATTTAATTCTCCTGCCTGGTCTCGTAAAATTCTTATAAGCCGTTCTAATTTATGGACATATTCATCCATATATTTATGTTCCGCATTTTTGGATACCGTACCGGGGCATAAAAAAGCCGGGTAACACGGGGTTTGTAAACCCGCTGTTATCCGGACGTTGAAGTACTTCAGCGTAAATTCCTGCCAGTAGCGCGCAAGTTACCCGCCGCCGGGACAAGCCCGGCTTCTTAAGCAGCCGGGCTTGTCAGAACGGTCCTCGGCACCTCACCGGGGGACGCTTGCCTGAAAGACAGGTCTTACTCCCCCTCAATGCGCTACATCCAGACACCCAGGTACCTTTACTGTAGATAATCCTCAAGTTCCTTTAGATCTTTAATATCAAAAATGCTGTCGATGATCTGTTGTAAGGTATAAACGTCTTGCTGTTTTATTCTGGTCATGTAGTCCCGGGGAAGTCTACCAAACTTCTTTCTTAAGAGCCTGATGGTCACATCCAGCAGGGATTCCTGCTGGCCTTTTTCCATACCCTTTTCCATACCCTTTTCCATGCCTTTTTCCATGCCTTTTTCATATATCCGCTGGTAGCCGGCGGATTCTTCGATGCTCAACATCTGTTCCACCTCCTGGAAAATCAGGTCGATTACCTTTTGGTCAAAAACCAGACCGGCAAATATTTCCGCCCGTAATAGCACAGTTTTTTTGGTTTCCAGATCCAGGTCGCTGCTGATTATATCCTCCGCACAGCGCCGGAGGAATTCCTTACCACCCTTTTGGCGCTTTTCCCTGTCCACTACTGGCAGCAAGGAAAGCAACCGCTGGTGGGGGCTGTTTTTTAATTCTTCATAGGTTATATTACCCATATCGATCAGGCAGTAACGATAATCCAGCAAGTTGCAGTCTCCCAGATGATATGCGAGTTGACCGGACATGTTGATTGGCCACTGGCCAAAGTAGATAACTAGCTGGTAGACTGGTAAATGATATGTCCTATGAATTTCCAGGGCGTAGCGCAACATGCGGTAAGGCATCTCATCATCATTACGGCTCTGGAATTCCAGGTGAATGGCTACAGGACCCTGCGGGCTTTCAGCCTTCATTACCAGGTCGGAAACCCTGGTTTCTACTTGAGGAAATTCGATTTTCAAGTCGCCGACTACTCTCGCCTCAATGTGGCCAAAGTAGTTGATGAGTTCTTGAGTTTCGTCGGCGAAGAGGTCCTTGATAGTGATATCATACCTGTTACCGCTCTTCGGCTGCAAATAGACCACCACCTGCTTTCATTCTACCAGTGAATTATCGCAGGGGCAAGCCTGTTCTGAAATCTTTACGTCGCTTTGTGTCTCCTCAGCCTACCTCGCGGCCAATCTGATAGCAATAGCTTGTGGAAGCCTATACGGTGGCGGGTCGGGTTCGTGATAATGATGGTGGATTACGTTGTAGCTGTTAGCCTGGATGGCAAGCCTGAGCTGTTACGGCTTAAAAATACAAATCGCGCTCGCCGGCGGCGATGCGCCCCAGGCGGCGTTCGGTCTCCGCCTGGATAGCCGGGCTGGGTATCTGGCCCAGGTGCGCCCGAATGGTGGCTTCCCCGGCTTCCACAGTGGCCG
>DFYS01000135.1:8233-8471 GCA_002383405.1 Moorella sp. UBA4076 | reverse complement strand
GATGAAGACCTGGAGAGAATACTGGTGGCTTTACTAAAAGAAGATGTTTCACGTGAAACATATTGATTTGCGAAAGGTGGGAGGGACTCACTGTGGTCAACTGTTTCACGTGAAACATTAATTTTATCAGGTTCCGCTATAAGCCAACGGTTTCAGCTTCAGGCCCTTACTTCCGAACATCTTCGCAAAGTGAGAAGACGCCCATGCCGCCGCCGCGGCACCAGCAGAAGGATGAAAA
>DFYS01000135.1:3036-8199 GCA_002383405.1 Moorella sp. UBA4076 | reverse complement strand
CCTGCGAAGCGAGGTCCTTGTATAATGGCGCAACCAGCGCCCGGAGGGAACCTGCTTCACCCCAGGTACATTAGCGCAGGCGGAACGCTATTTCCAGGGTAGACACCCATGCCGCTTATGAGCGGCACCAGCAGAAGGATGAAAACGGTGAGGTGAAGGGCTTCCAATCTGGAACTAGCGCAGCCAGTTCCTGCCAGCCTCCCACATCTTGCATCCCACCTCTCACATCTATTTTAGGGCGGTTACGCCAAAATCTAAACGAAGGGATGGTCGTTTATGACTACTTACTGGCAGCAAAAAGGCAAAGTCAACACGGAAGGCACGATCAAACTGGCACTCCAAAGGGCACGCGAATTGGGTTTGCAGAATGTGGTCATCGCTTCGGCCACCGGCTACAGCGCTGCCATGCTTCTGGGACAGCAGGATATGCATATCGTCTGTGTAACCCGCCAGGCAGGCTTTAAAGAGCCGGGCATAATAGAAATGGATGCAGCAACGCGCCAGCGTCTGGAAGACGGCGGCATTAAAGTCCTGACGACAACACACCTGCTGGCCGGGCTGGACCGGGCGCTGCGCTTCAGCTTTCAGGGCATCTATCCGGCTGAAATCATCGCCAATACCCTGCGCCTTTTTGGCCAGGGCACCAAAGTCGCCGTCGAGACAGCCGGTATGGCTCTCGACGCCGGGCTTATCCCCGCCGCGGTTGATGTTATCGCCCTGGGGGGCAGCAACGAGGGTGTCGACACGGCCCTCATATTGCGGCCGGCCCACTCTCAGGATTTCTTTGCCACCAGGATCAAGGAAATAATTTGTAAGCCACGGGAGTTCTAACTTTCCGGAGCGGATCCGTCAACCCCTTTCTGGTAGCAGTCGAGCTACAAAAAAACTATTGACTAACTTAGACAAGATATTCTAAAATGGAACCATGAAACAAGAACAAATATACTCACCAGCCAAAGCCGCAAAATTATTAGGAGTTTGCACTAAAACGATTCACCGCTGGGATAAGGCCGGCAAAATAAAAACTTTCCGAACGTCGACAAACCAGCGGCGAATCCCCGAAAGCGAGCTCCGTAGGCTGCGGGGATTAAAGCAAAACTCGCTCCGCTGCGCCGTTTACGCCCGCGTATCCACCCAAAAGCAATTAAAGGACGGCAACCTGGAAAGACAAAAAGAAAGGCTGGTAAACGCTGCCAGAGAAAAAGGATATGACCTGGTTGCCGTAATAAGCGAGCAAGCGTCCGGGCTTAATGAAAACCGCCGGGGTCTGAAAAAGCTCTTCAAACTGGCTTCAAAAGGCGAAATAGACATAGTTCTGGCAGAGTTTAAAGATCGCTTGGCCCGCTTTGGATATTCATATATCGAAGAGATTTTTAGGAACCACGGGGTAAAAATAGAGCTTCTCGAACAAAGGGAACCCAGGACGCCACCCAGGAATTGGTCCAGGACATGATGGCGATAGTCGCCGTATTTGCCGCCAGGCTTTATGGAGCGCGTTCCAAACAGTTTCGCCACAAAGTAAAACAGGCCATGCAAGAGGTGACAGGTGATCTGGAAATATAGCAATGACATGGGTATAATAATATCGAGGGGGGATAAAGTTGCCTATTTTAACTGCTTTTACAAGCGCGGCAATGCGCGAGGCGAAATACAGGATACTTGAGGATGGTACTTTTTTCGGGGAGATACCTTCTTGCCCGGGCGTTTGGTCAAATAAAAAATCTCTGGAAGAATGCCGGGAAGAACTTCAAGAAGCTCTTGAGGGATGGCTTATTCTTAAATTGCGTGACCGCGACCAACTCCCACAGATCGGCGGGGTTGATCTTAACGCGGCAGTGGCTGAAATATGAAACCCATTAGCAGACGCGAATTAATCAAGCGCTTGCGGTCATTCGGTTTTGAAGGCCCGTTTTCAGGAGGCTGCCACTCTTTTATGCGTAATGGACAATTAAAGTTGCGGGTTCCTAATCCACACGAAGGCGATATAAGTGTGCCACTACTTAAAGAAATACTCAGGCAGGCAGGTCTTAATGAGAATGATTGGGGAAATTAATATGTGATTCTGCTGCCAAAAGCCTCCTTTGGGTTGTTGCCTATGATATGAGGCCCATCTGGACCGAAAAAAAGATCATATTGCTCAATTTAGGCTGATTTTTTGGGCCTGGTGCAGGAGACTTCCTTTATCGGGAAAAGCCGGTCATAATAGACTGCGCCAGGGAACAAAAACGGCATCTGCAAATAGCAATTTGTAAGGAATTACAGGGCTTTTTCAGGCACTCCGATCGTGGGTGCCTGAATTTTATGCTGGGTCCGCTGTCTACCATACTGCCACGGCGCGGGCCGCCGCCAGGGCAGCAGCATAAACCTCTTTGAGGGGGACGCCGGCGGCCTGGGCGACCTGGCGGCAGGATTCATACTCCGGCGCTGCATTGGTAATCGCCTGGCCGTTAAGATCGCGGTACAACCCCCATTTAATCGTAACTGTACCGTAAGCAGTGACGACCTGGCTGGTCTGCCGCTGGCAAACCAGGCGCTGGTCGCGGCGGAAATGCAGGCCCAGGGTGCTGGAATGGCGGAAAAAGGCTGCTGCTACGGCGGCCAGTTTGTGATCCGGACAGAGGGCGGTAACGAGGACGCCGGGGCGGCCCTTCTTCATCTGTACCGGGGTAATGTAGGCGTCAACAGCCCCGGCCGCCAGGACGTGCTCCAGAAGGGCGGGAAAAAACTCCGGGTTCATGTCATCAATGGTCGTTTCGATGACCAGGCTGCTCTCTTCGCCGGGCAGATTTTTTTCATTTATCTCTCCCAGGACCAGGCGCAGCAGGTTGGGATGCGGGAGTTCGGTTTTGCCGGCGCCGAAACCGACACTGGACAATTGCATGGCCGGGTAGGGGCCGAAACTGTCAGCCAGGGTGGTGATCAGGGCGGCGCCGGTGGGAGTGACTGTTTCGATATTAGCGTCAGTACCGTAAACAGGGCGATTTTTGAGCAGAAAAAGGGTGGCCGGGGACGGCGCCGGCATTTTACCGTGATGGCACTTGATCCAACCGCTACCCAGGGGCAGGGGTGAAGCTATGACCCGTTCCACACCCAGCAGGTGCAGGCCCAGGACGGTACCGGCGATGTCGATAATGGCGTCGACAGCTCCCACTTCATGGAAATGGACCCTTTCCGGGCTGATGCCGTGGACCTGGCCTTCAGCCCGGGCCAGGTTCTGGAAAACAGTGCCCGCCTTTTCCCGAACCGGTGCGGGCAAAGGGCTGTTGTTTATCAGGTTCAGGATGTCACCCAGGTGGCGGTGCGGCTGATGCTCATCCACCTGCACTTCTACATCGACAGCAGCAATTCCCTGCTGTTGCACCTCTTTGACCTGCAGGTGCCATCCGGGCAGCTCCAGTTGCGTTAAACCCGCTACCAGCTCTTCTTTAGCGATGCCGTTGGCCAGCAGGGCCCCCAGGCACATATCGCCGCTGATACCGGAAAAGCAGTCGAAATAAGCGGTTTTCATCTCTTTCACTCCTTGCACGAGATGGTGTAGGTTGGGACTTCACTTCGCTTGGGGTGGGCTGAGTAGATGTCCATGCCGCCGGGCGGCACAAGCAGAAAGATGAAAATGGTAAACGGCGTTATTTTCAGGGTAGACGCCCTGGTTCTTTAATATCCAGAGCGGCATTCATACTCCCGCTGCGGAAACCCTCCAAATCAAGGGTGATATAGGTAAACCCTATATTATGCAGCTGGTTAACTATTTTTTCCCGCACGCCGGCGTCAATGAGCAGGGCAAAGGCGGACGGGGTTACCTCCAGGCGGGCAATGGCTCCATGGTGGCGTACCCGGACAGTTTTCAGGCCCAGCTGGTTCAAAAAGGCTTCGGCGGCAGCCACCTGTTCCAGCTTGGCCGGCGTTATCGCCTGGCCGTAAGGGATCCGGGAGGAAAGGCAGGGCATGGAGGGTTTATCCCAGTTGGGCAGGTTGAGGAACTGCGCCAGTTGACGGATTTCGGCCTTGGTCAGGCCGGCTTCCTGGAGGGGGCTGCGGACGTTCAGTTCACGGGCGGCGCGGCTGCCGGGCCGGAAATCGCTACGGTCATCAGCATTGGCCCCGTCGACGACTACCTGCAAACCGTGCTCGCGGGCCAGCTGCTGCAGGGTGGCGAAAAGTTCTTTCTTGCAGTGGTAGCACCTCTCGGGGGGATTAGCTGTAAACATGGGGTTTGCCATTTCCTGCGTTTCAATGACTATATGCTGGACGCCGAGCTCTGCGGCCAGCCGGGCAGCGGCTGCTATTTCTGCCTCCGGATAGGTGGGTGAAGCGGCCGTCACCGCCAGGACCCGGGCCGGGGTCATGGCAGCGACTTTCAGCAACAGGCTGCTGTCAACACCACCGGAATAAGCGACCAGAATTCCCTTCATTACCGCCAGTCTTTTTTGCAGCCCTTCCAGCTTGGCTGCCAGCTCATGAGAAAGCATAATCCAACGCCCTTCCTGGTTTAAAACGGAGAATAATGCAAACGATCTCTGAATATGGCGGCCTAAACAAATTGTTTTTTATTGCAGTTTTGAAGACATAAGGTACTAATCAAGCTGGATACATAGATCGCTGAAGATATTGCTATCAGGCCAGCTGTCAGGAGGTTGTGCAGTGTTTTTACGCCAATATTTCCCTGGGCTGACTTTGAGAAGTCAGGCGGTCTGATGACGTTCGCCGGACGCACCGGGATCTGGATTGATTATTCTCTACAAAGTTATTCAAATCCTGCTTTCACCACAGATAAAAATACATTGGCGACAGGAGAATCGCGTTTAATGTTGAATTATATCCATTACCGTAGTTTTAGCGCTGCCAACCTGTGCCATTTAATTCCAAGCTAACGCTGCTGGAGAAAAAATCAAGACCATGTAAGTACGGGGCAGCGGTTAAGGAAGCAGGAAGGCACTGCAATCCTTAAGCAAAGTCAAACCGGGATAGACACCCATGCCCAGCACTCAACCCGCCATACGGCGACTTTAAGGATGGAAACCAGCAAAAGAGCAGCTATGCCCACTAAAGAGTGAGCTTTCCGGAGTTGAGTGCTGGGCATCAGCAAGAGGATGAAAATGGCAGTATTGCAGGCGGGGTGAGGCAGATTCCCGGAGGGCGCATTTTTAAGCCTTGAGTATCAAG
>DFYS01000135.1:186-3020 GCA_002383405.1 Moorella sp. UBA4076 | reverse complement strand
GGGAACCTGCCCCACCCCAGTAGATGAAAATAGCAGGGTGTGGGACTTCAATCAGGAACCGGCGCAGCCAGTCCCTACCAGCCTCCCGCATCTCGCCTCCCACTTCCCACATCTATTTTCAGGGCAGGGTAAGTTTACAGACTTAATGTGGAAGGAGCCTTTAAGTGCCATCGCTAATACCATTGTTGCAATCATCCACCATGCCGGTTCTTATCGGCCTGGCCGCCCTTCAGGCAGTATTCCTTCTTTGGCTCTGGTATGAGCATAACGAGATAAAACGCCTGAACGGCCGCATCAAGCGCCTGGTGGAAAGCAGTGCGGGCCAGGACCTGGCAGCTCTCCTGGAGCGCTTTCACGACCTGGGTTCGATCAAGAAGGTCCTGGACCGGCTGCAGGAAAAGACAACCGATCTGCAGGTGGGCCTGGAGAAAAGTCTCAGCCGGGTGGGCTTAATCCGATTTAACGCCTTTCCTGATACGGGCAGCGATTTGAGTTTCGCCCTGGCCCTTTTGAGTCACGAGGGCAATGGTTTTATTCTTACCAGCCTTTATGCCCGCGATGAAACCCGTATTTTTATCAAACCGGTGCAGGGTGGGCGAGCGACCCACCGTCTGAGCCAGGAGGAAGAAAGGGCCCTGGCTATAGCCCTGGGGCTGGCAGTGCCGGAAAAAGCAGTAAGTTAGGGGGAGCCCGGGGTGAAAGGTAAGCGGCGGGATCGATCTTTGACGCTGATGCTGGTGCCGGAGGGCCGTCAGGGTGTTTATCGCTGGTTGTTGCCGGTGTGGCTTTTGCGGGGGGTGCTTGTCCTGGCCATAGCAGGGATAATCGCCCTGGGCGTGGCTATAGGGGCCGCCTTTTACCTGCAAAAGAGGGTGGCCGAACTTAAGGTCATCGACCAGATAAATGCCAGCCAGGCCAGGCAGATTATTCAGCTGGAGCAACAGGCGCGGGTCCTGCAGGATAAAATCGAGGCCGTCGATCAGCTCGAAGCCCAGGTAAGATCCCTCATGGGGCTGGGACGTGGCGGGGGAGAGTACGCCAGCGAAGCCTCGCGGGGGGGCCGCCTGTGGCCGCGGGAGCAGGCGGAAACGATCGAACAGGTCCGCTCCATCCTCACCGATGTTGCCAGGGATGCCCCCCGCCAGGAGGATAAACTCAAAACCCTGGCCCGGGAAATGGAAGAACACCTTGCTTACCTGGCGGCGTTGCCTACCCACTGGCCGGTAAAAGGACCGATATCATCATTCTTTGGTAATCGCAATTCACCCTTCGGCAAGCAGGAGGAATTTCACGAAGGGCTGGATATCGCCGCGGACTATGGCGCCGAAGTCCAGGCGGCCGGCAACGGCACCGTTACCTTTGCCGGCTGGATGCCGGTTTACGGCCGCGCTGTGATTATCGACCACGGCTACGGGATAACCAGCATGTATGGCCATAACTCCGAACTGCTGGTCAAAACAGGGGAGCGGGTGATCCGGGGACAGGCCATTGCCCGTGTAGGCAGCAGCGGCCGCAGTACCGGCCCCCATGTCCACTTCCAGATTGAGCGCAACGGCCAGCTGCAGGACCCCTTGCTCTACCTGAACGCAAAAACCCCTGACGACAGCTGAGCACCGGCAGTCATCCATAGCGGTACAACAGTGCCAGGAGCGAACGGGAAAAAGAGACAGGCAGGCTTTAATCGGAAACTGGCGCAGCCATCCAGTACGCAACAAGTATTCAGGGTTTATAATCTGCAACCTGAGCGATAGTGCTAACGAAGTTTTGCCTAAAACCGACGCGCCTCATAGCGGTAAGCGCCTGGTTACGTGAAATGGCCTTGTTTATGACTCAAACAAAAACGCGCCTCGTTCGTAGCGTTTAGATGCTTTTTAGGCCGCGCGACTTGTCGGGAATTGATGGACCCCGGGTTGAGTGCCCAGCATTCAATTATCTGTCGAGTGGCTCAGGCATAAAAACCATCGTAGCCAGGGTTATGCCACAATTAAAATAAGCCGTGTTTGAGTGCGGGGCCTTCCACCTCTTACCTCCCACTTCCTACATCCATTTTCGGAGGAGACGAGAGACGACTATGCTGGGGAAAAAGAGCGATCCCGGTACGGGAACAGTAGATACCCTGATTGGCAAAGGGACAAAAATCACCGGCAAACTGGAGGCCGGGGGTACGGTGCGTATTGATGGCTTTTTTGAAGGGGAAGTAAGTACTGAAGGTGACCTGGTGATCGGCGAGAACGGCCAGGTGGTGGCGGCAATAAAAGCCCGCAATTTACTGGTTGTTGGGGCTATCAAGGGCGATGTAGCCACTACCGGCCAGCTGGAAATCGCCCCGACAGGCCGGATTGAGGGTGATGTCCAGACCGCGCGGCTGGTTGTTGAACCGGGAGGACTGCTGCAGGGGCACTGTCAGATGAGTTTGCCGCCGGACACGTAACAGGAAGCAAGGGCCAAAAGGCAAAAGGTAGTTTTTTGGGCCGGGGTTGTTGAAACGGTAATGGGTACCGGTAGGTCTTTCGGCCGCCACTGCCGCGATAGCGGGCGGCGTCTGCATATAATTACATGAAAAGTGGGACATTAATGCCACATAGCGTCATATGCACAGGGGAAAAATAAGAGCAAAACCGCGAAGGCTGTCCTGAAAGAGAGATACATGCACCCGGCAACTGAAAAACTGTTACCGTCGACAGGTTAAACCGTGAAGACCGTGCAGGTTGTTCCGATGGCGAGCAGGGGGTGCGGAGACAAAACAGGTATGGAAGCTGCAATTTAGCTCAAGTTACTACCCTACCCTGAAAATAGAGGCGAGAAGTGTGAGGCTGGCAGGAACTGGCTGCGCC
>DFYS01000135.1:0-123 GCA_002383405.1 Moorella sp. UBA4076 | reverse complement strand
CGCCCTTAATCCTTGGACCTCGCTCCGCAGCCTCGAGCGCGGCATACTTAAGCCCTTCGGGCTTAAGAATTATGGCCGCGCTGTTTCCGAGGGCTTCATCCGCTCTTGATACTCGAAGGCTTA
>DFYS01000127.1 GCA_002383405.1 Moorella sp. UBA4076 | reverse complement strand
TCTCCAGGCCGCTTAATTTAATCAGATTGCGCAGAGTGCAGATGGTGCGATGCTGTTCATAATAGCGAAAGCTAATGGCGATTAACTGCCAGTGTTCAGCAGTTAAAGTGATACCCCGCTCGCGGGCCTTAGTGGCAATCTCCTCTTTTCTCTCGTCCATGGTTAACACTTTTTCCCACCCCCGATACAGTGGGGAGGCAAGGGGACGGTTCTTTTGCCTGTCGAGGCGGGGGTATCCAGGGAGGAGGGACGCTCTTTTCTAGAGAACCGTTCCCTTGCCTCAACCGAAAGCTGCAAATGGGCGTGAAGGCTAGCACTGCCGCGCTAGCCTCCCGCCTGCCAATCATTTTCTCCCCTGCGATGGCGGCTCGCCGCCATGAGCGGCACCTCCGGAGTAACAACGCTCCTATACGCAACCGGTGGGCTTGGGTAAACCGGCGATCTTGCAGGCCCCTTTCGCCGGACCACTGGGGAAGAGGTCATAGATCTGTTTCAGGCTGTAGCCGGTTTCTTTGCACATCTTGCGGATCATCGGCGCAATACCGAACTGCAGGTAATACTGACGCAGGTAATTAACAATCTTCCAGTGATCCTCCGTCAGGTCGGTTACCCCTTCGGTTCCCGCCAGGGCTTTAGCTACAGCCTCATCCCATTTAGCCGGGTCGGCAATGAAACCATCCTCATCGACTTCAATTTCAATGCCGCCCACATTTACTGCTGGCATGGCCAACACCTCCTGCTGGATTTTATTATACCTGTACCTCGTTATTTAAGCTACAGGCTAATAACACCATAAATGCTAAAGTTTCCTTCCTACGGCGCGCTTAGCGGCCGTATGTCGCTATTTTAACCTGGCAGCCTGTTTAGCGTACCAAAGCATTGGCTGCCAGCTCGCTGACCCCCATAAAGCGCATCGGTAGTTTATAGTAGTTGATAATCTCCCGAAACTGAAAACTTGCCCGAAATCCATAATACCACTCTCCTGTATTTCCATCCTGGTGCTGGCGACGGCATCTGACCGCCACAGGTAAAATGACGTCTTAGTATACGTGCGCGCAAGTACGACTCTGATATTTATAAAATTAATTTCGTGATTACCATATGTATTTCGCTGCCGGGCGGGATTTTCCTGCTTACCGCCATAATTTTTTTTGCTATAATTAAAACCTGCAGTCCTGGAGTATCCCGGGACTGCAGGTTTTTGACAGGTTTTATAGCAGCAACAAGTCAATAATCCATATTGAAGAAAGGGTTAACCTTAAATGGTATGGGTTGCCAACAGCAGTACTACCAGAAGGACGACCCCCAGGCCCAGGGTGAAGCTAATCAATTTTTTCTCAACCGGCATTAAATCGAACCATTCTTCCTCTTGCGGCAAGCGTTCTTGTTCCGCCATTGTTAGTTACCTCCTTTTCAGGCTACTGTCGGCGGGGTAATACCATGGAAGAAGAGCCAGGAAATCAAGAGACCGATCCAAATGATAAAGCCGAACAAACAGATGACATAGACCATGGCCAGTTTGCCCATGCCTTCTTCCCACAGCTTCTTAAAGTTGGACATTAAGCCGATGGTAAAAAAGGTCAGAACGAAGAAAATACCACGGAAGTTACCGGCCTCGCCGATGCCCGTACTGAGCAGCTTCGCCGTATCGCCGCTTATGCTCTTGCCCACCAGGATGACAAAGACAAACAGGGCGGCGTAACCAAGGACGAATTTCGGGAAACGCAGCCAGATTTCACCGGCGTTGGCTTTTTCCCCTTCGCGGCGATCAATCTTCCAGGACCAGATTATGGCCAGGATAAAGGCCCAGACAGCAATAAAGATGTCGATGAAGACCTTGACGGTCGTGGTCGCCATAAGCATCCAGCCTTCCTGCCACTTAACACCCATGACACTGAGGGCTTTGCTGCGGATCAAAGCGTCAACCATGGCCCCGCTGGCAGCAGCGGCACCGTCGGTCTTGACGGCCAGACCCATCCAGGCGCCGGCCACCATAGGCTCCTTGTAGAGCCAGGCCTGCGCGGCAAAGGGCAGAATAATCAGCTCGACAACGGCAAAAATAACGACCAGGGAAGAAACGATAATGGGAATAACCGGGCGTGATTTAATAGCGCCACCGGTGGCTATCGCCGCTGATACACCGCAGATGGAGATACCCGATGCCAGAGGTGCGGCCCATTCGGGAGTAAACTTAAAGTACTTGCGGGCGATAAAATAGACCAGAGGCCAGTAAATTAAATAGGCTTCGATAATGGCACACAGGCCCCGGAAAACGATCTGCGCCGTTAATCCGGTAGAATGAAGGGCGTTCAAGCCGATCTGACCGCCCAGGATAACAATAGCCGTCTTGACAAACCACTCAGGTTTGGTCGCATCCTGGAGGTAACTGGTCAGACCGGGAAAGAAGTTACCAATGATCAAACCTACAATTAAGGCGACAATAAATCCTGCTTCACCGGTCATTCGCAACGACCAGGGAAGTTTCCATTTGGCCAGCTGATCGGGTGTCGCTGCTATATAAGCGTAGTTGCCAATAATCCAGCAAATATATGCCACGAAGAAGATAATCGTAAAACCTTTGACGAAACGGCGGATATCACCGCCCATGGCGGATACGCCGATGCTCAGGATGACACTCAAGAAAACATAGGTAAGGATTAAGGAAACAATGCCCGGAACACCCTTGTAGACATTTGATACCGGGGACAGGGCCTTGGATAGATCGAGCCACATGTTGGTTTTTACAGCCCAACCGAGGATATCGACTCCGCCAATTTTTAAGAAACCGAGGAAAAAGATAAATAAACCGATCCATAACGCCCACCAGTCTTCACTCTTCAGCAGTGGTGAGCGGGCGCCTTTGGCTTCCTGGGACATTTCATTCCCCCCCTTAAATTTTTGGCGTAATCTTGTGGTAACTTTCTTTCAGCTTGTTCCTGAATCCTGTAACCTTAATTTTCTTTTCCTATCCCCCCTCCATCACTCTACTTCAGCTCGCTCCATTTTACCAGCTCTCACCCCCCTTCCATTTTTAACCCGGCTCCCATCAATTTACCAATAAGGATGTTATCAATTATATTCACATCCATTGCCATTATACTAAGCCGAGCATCCACAACCATGCATTATGTTAATTATCCTTGCGTTAACATTCGCTTTCTATTAGCTATTAATAAATTCTATTCGCCACGATTAACGATTTTCCTGCTATCGTACAAGAAAATTTTAGGTAAAAAATAATAACAAACACCCCTCCGACCGGGGTGTCATAAATAGCGAAGGGGTGGTTTAACTGCTCAGCCTATCCTGCAGGCAGCTTGCTAGCGACAGCTTGAGAAGCCTGTATGATGGTCGGGCTGGTTTGTTATCCTAAAGGCAAGTTTTGCCATGGCGTCATACATGCAGGCGTTCTGAGCAGACGCCCATGCCGCTTGCAAGCGGCACCAGCAGAAGGATGAAAATGGCATTATTGCAGGCGGGGTAAAGCAGGTTCCCGGAGGGTGCATTTTTAAGCCTTCAAGTATCAAGAGCGGATGAGGCCCTCGGAAACAGCGCGGCCATAATTCTTAAGCCCGCGGGCTTAAGTATGCCGCGCACCATCGCNNCCCGGAGGGAACCTGCTTCACCCCCAGTGCAGCAGCATATTGATTCGCCGGAACGTTATTTTCAGAGCAGTAACGGGATGGCGGCTCTTATTCCCCCCAGGAAAACTGGCTTGTATTGGTTAGATAATAGGCCAGGCGCTGGAGGTCCAGGTTGTAATCGGCGTTGTAGACCACGACGTCTTCCGGCACGCTCAAAGTAATGGGCGCGTAACTCAATATGCCTTTAATGCCGCACTTCACCAGCTCATGAGCGACCTTTTGCGCCTCTTCCGCCGGCACGGCCAGCATGGCAATTTTGATATCCCCGGTCTGGATAAAAGCCGCCATATCCTCCACCGGGCTGACCTGGCACTCCCCCACCCGGCGGCCGACCTTATCCGGGTCGCGGTCAAATATACCCACCAGATGGAAATGGCGGCCGTATTTCTGGTTGTGTTCCGCCAGGGCCGTCCCCAATTTCCCGGCTCCCACCAGGATAAAGGGCCAGTCCTTATCCAGTCCCAGAATGCGGCCGATGGCATTCTTTAAATAGATTACATTGTAACCGACGCCGCGCTTGCCCAGCTCGCCGAACCAGGCCAGGTCTTTGCGGATCACCGAGGGGTCGATCCCCACTCTAACGCCTAAAACCTGAGAAGAGATCTCCTCGATGCCGTGTTCTTCAATGATATTGAGGCAGCGGTAATAAAGGGGCAAACGGTCAATAGTGGAACGAGGTATCTTGATGCGAAAGGGCATTGATTTATCCCTCACTTTTCTGCTCTTGATTTTAATTATAGCAAAAGTAAACTACCCTGAAAATAGAGGTGGGATGTGAGAGGCGAGATGCGGGAGGCTGCTAGGAACCGGCTGCGCCAGTTCCTGATTGGAAACCCTTCACCTCACTGTTTTCGTCCCTCTGCTGGTGCCCCGCCGGCGTCATAGGCGTCCGCCCGGCCGTCACCCGCGGATAATCCTACTGCCCTGCCTGCTGGTAGCGGGCGGCAGCCTGGTTATGCTCGGCCAGGGTACGGCTGAAGTGATGGGAACCATCCGGTTTGGCGACAAAATAGAGGTAGCCTGTTGCCGCCGGCTTTAAAGCCGCCTGCAGAGCCGCCCGGCCCGGGTTGGCAATCGGCCCCGGCGGCAGGCCGTTAACCCGGTAGGTGTTGTAGGGCGAATCAATCGCCAGGTCCTGGTAGGTAAGGACCGCTTTCGGTTCCGGCAGCAAATACTCCACCGTGGCGCAGGATTCCAGCCGCATACCCCGCTGCAGGCGGTTATAAAACACCCCGGCAATAAGCGGCCGCTCGGCATCTACCTGGGCCTCCCGTTCGACGATGGAAGCCATGGTGACAATCTGCCGGGTATTGTAGGGGAGGGCCGGGTCCTTTTCCCGGCTGACTTCCCGGTAAACCTGGTCAAACTGTCTGAGCATCAGCATGACGATATCCTCCGCCCTGGCCTCCGGCGTCACCTGGTAGGTGTCGGGAAACAGAAAGCCCTGGACGCGTTCCGGTCCCGGCGGCAGATCGCGCAGAAACTCGAAGGGATAATCCCCGGCCGCAGCGCGGAGGAAATCCTCTTCGCGGGCAATACCCTTCTGCTGCAGCAGGGCGGCTATCTGGCGCACCGTATAGCCCTCGGGGATGGTAAACTCCAGCGCATCATCCGTGCCGGCGGCCAGTTGACGGATAATCTCGGACAGGGAAAGGCCGGGCGAAATCAGATAATGACCGGGCTTTAACTGCCGGTCCAGTCCAGATAGATAGGCTGCCACCCGGAAACCCAGAGCACTCTTGATTACTCCCTGCCGGGCGAGAACGGCGGCAATGGCTGCCGAGCTTGACCCCGGAGCAATATCAACATTTACGACCGGAGCCCCCGGCCGGGCCGGCTGCATCAGGTTATAGAAATAATAAACACCAGCGCCGGCTGATAGAATGATAAACATCAATATTAAGACTAACAGGCGCCGCCATGACCGCACCCGGGGTGTTTGATAGCTTGTTTCCAGCTCTTGCGCCATAAGCCCTGTTTTTTCTCCCCGCCTTATTTTTTTACATTATACCAGTACCACAACCTCAGAACAACTTGAAATTTCCTGCTGGGGTGAGGCAGGTTCCCGGAAGGCGGCCGGCACGCAATTATCAATTTAGTGGCTTGCTTTAGAAACCATCACATGAGGTCTATATCAGCAATTAAACCGCTCGGGATTGAGTGCTGGGGGGCGCAACCGGCGCCGCAGGGTACCTGCCGCATCCTCAATATAGCAGGATGCCGGGCGGCACGGGCGCCTTCCAGATAATGATCTGGCGCCCGCAAGAGACCGGTATATAAAGTAAAGCCCGCCGGGAGCATCTCCCGCGGGCTTTTAAGCCTTTACTCTTCTTCCTCGTCCTTATCCTCGTCCTCGTCCTCGTCCTCTTCTGCATCCATGGCCTCTTCCCACGCTCGCGCCACCCGGTTCCACTCAGCCTCGTCCTCGATCTCAGAGAGGACCTCATTACCGCCGTCATCCAGGCCGATCTTTAAAACTATGGCTTCGCCAGCCTCGTTATCGGCGCTTTCCGCTGGTAACAGGATGGCATACTCGTCGTCTTCAACATTGAGCATATCGACGACGATAAACTCGTGCTCCTGTCCTTCATCATCCGTCAGGACAATGGTATTTTCCTGGTCGGCCATGTCTTCACTCCTTTGTTAGAATAGAGTTCTCTGCCGGCATCATACTCTATTTTGCCCCTGCCGGTCAAGGTATCCCTGCAAAATTATACCTGCCGCCACCTGATCGACGACAGCGCGGCGGCGGCGGCGGGACAGGTCCGCCTCCAGGAGAATACGGTCCGCAGCCACCGTCGTCAGACGTTCGTCGTAGAAATGTACCGGCAGGCCCAGGGCGGCTTCCAGTTTGGCGGCAAAGGACTTGACCTCCGCCGCCATCGCTCCCAGGCTGCCGTTCATATTGCGGGGCAAACCGACGACAATCGCGGTTACTTCATACCTGGCTGCCAGCTCTTGCAGGGCATGGATATCAGCGGTAAGATTTTTACGTTTCAGGGTCATCAACCCCTGGGCCGTCCAGCCCAGGGGGTCGCTCAAGGCGATGCCGATTGTTTTACTTCCCACATCCAGTCCCATCATCCGCATTCCGCCCGCCTCCAGCAGCGGCGCCGGGGGAGTTGGTTGCTGCCAGGGCACCGCTTCAGATCACCTTGATACAAAAATCGCGACAGACGCCGGCACAATAGCCGCACAGGATACACCTGGCCGGGTCCACTACAGCCCGCCCGGCTACCAGCTGCAGGGCTCCCTGGGGGCAGCGCTGGACGCAGGCGCCGCACCCCTGGCACCAGTCCTCAATCAGCAGCTGCCGCTTCCGCCCCTGCACCGCCGCCAGCCACTCCGGCGCCGGTTCCCGGCCGCAAACCCAGGCTGCATTCACCTCTACCTCGGCTATGGACTGCATGCCTACAGCCACGGCGTCGATAGCAGGGGTCGCCAGCACAAAAGCCAGCGCCTGCTGGGCCCGGTGCGCCAGGTGGCCGCCCCCCAGGGCCTTCATGGCATAGATACCTTTACCATTTCGCTGTGCCAGGGTAAGGGCGGCCAGCATCTCGGCCTGGCTGCCATCCAGTATCCCCAGACCCTGTTGATTATACAGGGGGTGAATAATATCGACCTCCGGCATTACAGCTGCCGCCCGTACGGCGGCAACGGCATGAGAGGAGATACCTGCAGCC
The DNA here is from genome assembly GCA_002383405.1 of Moorella sp. UBA4076. GTDB lineage: Bacteria > Bacillota > DSM-521 > Neomoorellales > Neomoorellaceae > Neomoorella. The sequence goes on along the minus strand of DFYS01000127.1, from coordinate 1,198 downwards.
CGCACCAGCCCGCGCTCCCTGGCCTCCAGAAGGTACTCCAGCGCCGGCCGGTGGCCGGCCAGGGTCAGGGCCGACTCCTGTTCATGAAGGAGAAAGATATCGATAACATCCCGGTCCAGTTCCCGCCGCGCTTCCTCCAGGCTGCGGGCCATGCCTGCTGCGGTATAATCATAGGATTTGGTGGCTATAACTACCGCTCCCGGCCAGCCGTGCAGGGCAGCCCTGATGTAAGGATAATTGGCGTAAGACTGCGCCGTATCGATAAAGTTAACGCCCAGCTCCAGGGCGCGACGGATGACAGCCGCCCCCGCCGCAATACTCAGGCCCGCCTGGAGCGGGCCCAGAGTCAGGGAACCAAAACACAAACGGGAGACCCGGATGCCGCTGGTTCCCAGGGTAGTATAAAACATGGTACTGGCTTCCCGTTCTCATCTGCGGCAGCAAATATCCCCGGCAGGCTCGCTCGCACAAGCTTCCCTACCACTAATATCCATTCCTGCCGCACTGACGTTAATTATCTTCCGACCTTCCGAATCACCAATGGTTGACAGCAGTATTTACCCCCGGCCACCCGGCCAGCGGTCTGATCACTTGTAACTGCTCAGCCTGCCTGGCGGTCAGCCTGAGCCCGGAAACCTATATATGGCTGGACGAGTTTGTGATCCTGACGGCAGGCAGCGCTAACGCGGCTTAGAGAAGGTAGCCTGAGCAGTTACGATCACTTTTTGATCTCCGCCAGTTTCTTTTCCCAGTAAGCCAGCCTTTCTTCAGTGCGGTTTAGAAACCGCTGGTCCTGCTCGGTAAAGAAGCCCCCTTCCGCCCTGGCCCGCGCCTCCTCCAGGTGGGTGCGCATGGCCGTCAGGCTGCGCTGGTAAAGCTCCAGGGCATAAGCCGCCCGTTCCCGCTCGTGACCCCACCCTCCCTGCCAGTCCCGCACCGCCGCCTTCAGCAGGTCAAAAAACTTATCCCCTTCGGTATACAGGTTGACCGTCAAATCCACATCCGACAGGGCCATATGCATCCCCTCCGCTATGAGATGTGAGAGGTTGGCAGGCGGGATACCTGTAGTGCCATACCTCCCCTTTATTATCACCCTGGGGCCTGGTGGTCTGTTGTTGTCTGTCCTTTTGGGCGCCTTCTAAGATAAGGCCGGTTCCTGAACAATGGCGGTGCGCCTTACCATTTTTATCCATGTTAG
>DFYS01000030.1:4915-13642 GCA_002383405.1 Moorella sp. UBA4076 | reverse complement strand
CTGAAGGGAACCTGCCCCACCCCCCTACCTTCACACAATACCGCCATTTTCATCCTTCTGCTGGTGCCGCCGCGGCGCCATGAGCGTCGGCCCTGAAAATAGCGTTCCGCTGATTTAGTATACTACTGAACCGGGAGTGAACTAATATGGATAGGAACAACCAGCCTGGCAGCGTCCAGCCCCGCGGCAAAGCTGCAACCGGCAGCAGCTGTTCACGTCAATGCCCCCGTTGCGGCTACCGGGTGCTTGACCCCGGGCTGGGGCGCTGCCCGCGCTGCCGCGCCCCGCTGGTGGCAGCCTGCCAGGGGCAATGCCAGGGTTGCCTTAGAGGAGGCTGGGTCCAAAAGTAAAACCCAGGAAATTTAAAATTGCGAATATCTCCCTCCCCCCTTGCCATCTACCGCCGAATGGTTTTATAATGAGGTTGAATGGTAGATATATGGTGCCGAATGGCTTTTAAGAGTCACCAGGACGATAGCGGGGGAGGAGTTAAAATGCCTAAAATCCTGTTTGAAGTGCCAATAGGCGTATCCGGACGGCATGTGCATCTTACCCGGGAACACCTTTATACTCTTTTTGGGAGCGGTTATGAATTAACCAAAGTCAAGGAACTTATGCAGCCGGGGCAGTTTGCCGCCCGGGAAACCGTTACCTTGGTAGGACCCAAAGGTGTGCTGGAAAAAGTACGGATTATCGGCCCTATCCGCTCCTACAGCCAGGTTGAGCTGTCCCGGACTGATTGCTTCAAACTCGGTGTCACTGCCCCGGTGCGTGATTCGGGCGATCACGAAGGTTCTCCCGGCTGCGTCCTGGTAGGCCCGGCCGGGGTTGTTACCCTTGACCGGGGCGTAATCATCGCCCTGCGCCACATCCACCTGCACACCAGCGACGGCAAGCGGTACGGCCTCAAGGATAAGGATATAGTCAATGTTCTGGCAGGCGGTGAGCGCGGGCTTATCTTTACGAACGTCCTGGTCCGGGTTAATCCCAATAACCGGTTGGAATTTCACATCGATACCGACGAGGCTAACGCCTGCCTGTTAAATAATGGTGACTGCGTCCAGGTACTGGTACCGGCAGTAGTAGATAAAGTTATGAGTCTGGCCGGTTAAGGTAACATTAAAACAACCTGCAGCCAAAAAACAAGCAGTTTTTATCCGAGAACTGCTTGTTGTTATTCCAGGACGCACCGGCGGCACCAGATAGATGAAAACGGCGGTGTGGCACTATTTTCAAGGTGAAGCAGGAGTTTGCCCGGTAGAAGGCGAAATAATAAAATAACATCATAGAAAGGGGTGGGGGCTATGAAAATCCCGGTATGTGATCGCTGTAAAGCCCGCAATGTTGAAGGTATTATCTGTCACCACTGCGATACCTCTTATTGTTACGACTGTCTGGAAATAAACCCTCCAGATATGCGCATCTGTCCCACCTGCGGCCAGTTCCTGTGCCAGGAATGCTACGAGGGCATGATTGCCTGTGACCTTACCACCCGGAAATAAACCGCTCCGGGCGGTTTTTTTATTTTGCCCTTGACAGGGATCGTCCAGGCACACTAAAATGAAGCATAGTGAAAATGTCTTTCATTATTTAAAAACAGGCTTTCCCGGCGGGAGTCGCCCCTGCCACTGACGCGGCACCGGCAAAGAGATGCGTATGAGGCCATTGACCTCCCCGCTGGACTCTGGCTTTTGCGGCGGCCGCCTTTTTACAACACTAAACCTGGCCAAAGGAGAACTCAAACCATGACCCGCGAAAAAAATAATGGTGAAGAGAATAAAACCGTCCAGGCTGTAGAACGGGCGCTGGCTATTATGGATGTCCTGGCTGCAGCCGGCGTACCCATGGCCATCAGTGACCTGGCGGACAGGGTACAACTAAACATCAGTACCGTTCACCGCCTGCTTGGCACCTTGATTGTAAATGGATATATCGAACAGGAGCCGGAAACCAGCCGCTATAAACTGGGTCTAAAACTTTTTGTGATGGGCAAAACCGCCCTTTATGCTAAAGACCTGCAGTCCATCGCCCGACCATTCCTGGAAGAACTGGTTAAGAGCTGCAATGAAACCGCCAACCTGGCGGTCCTGGACGGCCGCGATGTGGTTTATATCGACCAGGTGGAATCCAGCAACATCGTTATTGTACGTATGTTTGCGCGGGTGGGCAGCCGCGGGCCGGCTCATGCCACCGGTTCCGGCAAGATGCTCCTCAGTGCTTTGCCTGAGGACGAGCTGGAAAAAATCTTCGCCGGTATCCAGCTGGAGCAATACACCAGCGAGACCATTACTGATAAGGCTATGTTAAAAAAAGAGCTGCAACGCATTCGGCGTCAGGGATATGCTATTGACCTGGGGGAAAGGGATGCGGATGTGCGCTGTGTAGCCGCCCCCATTCGCAATCACGAAGGCAAGGTAATAGCTGCCATCAGCGTTTCCGGTCCCCACACCCGCATCACCAATTATTATTTAAATAACGAGCTGGTGGATATTGTCCTCAATGTTGCCGGGCAAATGTCCAGGCGCCTGGGCTATGCCGGCGAAATAAAATGAAATCCGCTTCCAATAATTAAAAAAGCCTTTTATTTAGAGCCCGCGTGTATACAGAATACGCGGTGCTTTGTTTTTTTCATATAACGAAAAAACCTTTCATTGACATTTATATGGCCGAATTATAAAATTAACAACAGGGGTTGCGAAAGTGGCTTTCACCATGTGAGAGATGAGAGGCTTGCCTGGCACTCAACCCTGCCCAGCACCTGTGTCCTTACTTATTTATTTAAACTGCTGGTATACCGCCAGCGCGATGTTTTTTTCTACCCGCGATATTTTCTCCCACTTGGCGAAGATGTCCGGACTTAAAGGGACTAAACCGTTAAAAACTGATAGTTAAGTGCTGGGCGGCGACGTATGGCTATGAATGGCTTCTAAAGATGGTGGGAGCACCAAATCTATTTTAAAGCGGGGGATTAGAAAAATGATCTCATGGCCCAAACAAAATGATGTCCTGGGAACCGTGAATCGCGGTAATCCGGCCGAATCTGGTTTATGTACCCTGTGCCGGGCTGACTGTCAGGGTAAATGCGAGACCTGGATGGCAAGCATAGCAGGGCGCAAGCTCCTTTACCCGCGGGATTTTGGTATTGTTACTGCTGGAAGTGCCAATACGTCCCATATCGGTATATCCTATAACTCCTTGCGGATCCTGGGATATAACTACGGGGCTTACGGCCTGGCCAGCGGTCTCTCCGATAGCGCTGATGACTGTATTTTCCCCAATGTCGATACTGCCGCCGCCTTTGGCAGCAACGTCAAAACAAGGGTTAAACTCCCGATTATGACCGGAGCCCTGGGTTCTACCTTCATTGCCGCTAAATACTGGGATTCCTTTGCTATCGGTGCCGCCCTGGTTGGCATCCCCATTGTTGTGGGGGAGAATGTCGTTGGTATCGATAAAGAAGCTGTCATCGAAAACGGCCGCATTATTAAAGCTCCAGAACTGGACCGGCGTATTCAAACCTACTTGAAGTATTACGATGGCTACGGTGCCATTATCGTCCAGATGAACGTCGAAGATACGCGCAATGGTGTTGCCGAGTATCTCATTGAGAAATATGGCGATCAGGTTATCCTGGAGTTGAAATGGGGCCAGGGCGCCAAAGATATCGGCGGCGAAATCCAGGTTGCTGACCTTAACTATGCCCTCTTCCTGAAGAACAGGGGCTATGTCGTTGACCCCGATCCATCCATTCCCGCCGTGCAAGAGGCCTTTAAGAACGGGGCTATTAAATCCTTTGCCCGTCACAGCCGCCTGGGTTACACTGACCTGAGCAGCGTTGAAGAAGTAAAAGCAAACTTCATGAGTAGTATTAAATACCTCCGGGAACTGGGCTACAAACGGATTACCCTGAAAACCGGTTCCTATGGTGTTGAGGCCCTGGCTATGGCGATCCGATTTGCTACCGAGGCGCAACTTGATTTGCTCACCGTTGATGGTTCGGGCGGCGGTACCGGCATGAGCCCCTGGAATATGATGGAAAGCTGGGGTGTGCCCTCCATCCTGCTGCATGCCAAAGCCTATGAATATGCCAGCCTTTTAGCGGCCCGGGGCAAAAAGGTTGTTGATATGGCCTTCGCCGGCGGATTGGCCAGGGAGGATCAGATCTTTAAAGCCCTGGCTCTGGGGGCGCCGTACGTTAAACTGATATGTATGGGGCGTGCCCTGATGATTCCAGGCTTCGTCGGGGCCAACATCGAAGGTGTCCTCCATCCTGAAAAACGCGAACAGGTCAATGGCAACTGGGATAGTCTCCCCAGGAATGTGAGCGAGTTTGGTTCTAAAGCCGAAGAGATTTTTGCCGGCTACTATGACCTGCAAAAGAAAATCGGCGCTGAAGCGATGAAGGAAATTCCTTATGGAGCCATCGCCTTCTGGACCCTGGCTGACAAGCTGGCGGCAGGATTGCAGCAGCTAATGGCCGGCGCCCGCAAATTCTCCCTGGAGCAAATCAGCAGAAACGATATCGCGGCTGCCAACCGGGAAACCGAGGCCGAAACCGGCATCCCTTTTATCACCGATGTCCAGGACGAATTAGCCCGGAAGGTCCTGCTGGGTTGATTTTACTACCACCTTTAAAGCTAGCTGCACCTCACAGTCCGGGCAAAGGGATGTAAGGGTTGATTTTACTACCACCTTTAGAGCAGAGGGGAGCCACATATGCCCGTGACCAGGACGTCAAAAGCAAAGGGAGTCCAGGCGGTAGACCGGGCCCTGGCGATCGTGGAAACCCTGGCCCGGGCCGGCTCCCCGATGATGCTTTCGACTATCAGCGCCGAACTCAAACTAAATATCAGTACTGTACACCGCTTGTTAAATGCCCTGATGACTCATGGCCTGGTGGAACAGGAACCCTACCAGGGCCGCTACCGCCTGGGCATTAAAGCCTTTGAAATTGGCAACCGGGCGCTTTACAGCCTGGACATCCGGGCTATAGCCCGGCCGGCCTTACTCCAGCTGGTCGACGATTTCAATGAAACTTCCAATCTGGCCATCCTCGATAAATACGAGGTTGTCTATATCGACCAGGTAGAATCCGGCAATATTATTAAAATGCTGGCGCGGCCGGGTACTCGCGCCCCGGCTTACTGCACCGGAGCAGGCAAGGTTTTGCTGGCCTACCTTAACGAGAGCCAGTTAAACCTTTTCCTGCAGGAGGTCCCTCTTTTACCCTATACAGCCACAACAATCATTGACCCGCTGCAACTGCGGGAGGAATTGCAACAAATCCGGCAGCAGGGCTTCGCCCTCGACCACGGGGAGAGGGAAGAAGGGGTCCGCTGTATAGCCGCCCCGGTGTTCAATTACGAGCGCAAGGTGATAGGGGCGATTAGCGTTTCCGGCCCTGTCAACCGCATGTCTGCTGAATTGATGCGTGGTAAACTGGCGACAGCTGTTGTACAAGTTGCGCTGGATATTAGCCGCCATTTGGGTTACCGGAGTTGCTAAATTTTAGTTTAAGTTGGCCGGCGGGGTATTATACAAACATCAATAGGTAATACTAACATCAAATCTAAAATTATCCAAAAGGAGGTTTGATGTTAGTGGAAATCTATCGTGCCCGTCGTTTTAACCGTAACGCCCGCGGCGATTTAAGCGTATCCAGTAATGGTATCCGGCTGCGCGGTAATGCCTTTCAACACCTACGCAGCAGTCAGTACATTATGATCGGTGTTGACGGTAAAAAAATGTTTCTCAAGCAGAGCGATGACCCGGCCAACCTGAAATTGAGACTGGCCGCCCAGGGCAAAATCGGGGAAATAGGCGGCAAACACCTTACTCAGTGGCTCCTGGAACGCGGTTTTACCAAAGGCCAGTACCCGGTGCAGGTAGATACCGATCAAGTTGTTGTCAATCAGGAGTTGGCTTAAAAAATATGCCTGGCCAAGGACCCGCAAAGGGTCCTTCGCTTTTGTATAGTTTTGCTGCCAAAAGCCTGATGCAGGTTATTGGTCCTGACTCTACCGCGAAAATCAGGCGGCCTGCTTGCAGCCGTAGGCCTTCCCGGGATATAATCTATGGGGGAGGGTGGTATATGGAAAAAAGGGAAATAGAAATAGCTATCCAGCGGTTAAAGGACCAGCTGGATGAAACTATGGAAGAAAGATACTTCGTCCTTACCCAATCCGGGCACCATATACCGGGTCATACAGTCAAGGAGTATGATGCCGCTATTGAAAAGCTGGAAAGGAAGATAAACCATTTACGCCAATTACTGGTAGCCAAAGAGGAAAAAGCAGGACAATAGCGAATAGATATGGTATACCATTTCTGGAAAGGGCTGTCATTTATGGCTGCAATCTTCAACCGTAAAGCCGGGGATTATGACGACTGGTACCGGCATCCCCTGGGAGCGCTGGTGGACCGGGTGGAAAAGGAACCTGTCTATACCTACCTTGAACCCCGCGCCGGGGAGCGTATTCTGGACATCGGTTGCGGCACGGGTAATTTCTCTATTGAACTGGCCCGCCTGGGAGCAAGGGTTACCGGGATCGACATATCCGAGTCTATGCTGGCCAAAGCCAGGAGAAAGGCTGAGGCAGCCGGGCTGGCGATTGAATTCATCCATGCTGATGCTATGAAGCTGCCCTTTGCTGACAATACCTTTGCCAGAATAGTATCAGTTACCGCCCTGGAGTTCGCTCCCGATTTAAAGGCTGTCCTGGCTGAAGCTTACCGGGTGTTAGACCTAAACGGTCGTATGGTCACCGGCCTCATCGGCGGCAACAGCCTCTGGAGCCGCCACTATCAGGCCCGTGCCGCCCGGGAAGCGGATTCCCTCTTTAAACACGCCCGCTTTTATACCCTGGATGAACTCCTGACTACCATGCCCGGCAAAGACGTTCAGGGAAAAGCGGTCCTCTTCTTTGGCCCTGACTTTGATGGCACAAAAGTGGAAGAAGCCCTGGCCATCGAAGCTGCCGCCGCCCGCGCGGGCCGTAGCGACGGCGGTTTTATCGTCGCGGTGAGTTATAAGGGTGCTGAATAGACGCCCGGCAACAGGACCAAAATGGCAATGCTGCCGGCTTCAACCAGGAACCTCGCTCTCCAGCGGCATATCGCGGATTGTAATGACTTAAATTGTTCTTGACACTGCGGGACGATCATGGTATTAATTTATATAGTAAAACAGCATATCGTCTTATGGCTTATCGCGAGCAGGTGGAGGGAAGGCCCCGATGAAACCCGGCAACCCCGGCAGCTGCCGGAAGGTGCTAAGTGTCGCAGGAGATCTCCTGAGAGATAAGTTGATGGCCGGCAGACCTCTTCTTATACTTTTAGGGAAGGGGTATTTATTTTGCCCGCGGCAGGAGAGTTCAAGGAGGAAAAAAAGTGGCAGTGGAAAAATCCCTGGCGGCAATCAATGCCAGGATCAAAAGCGGTAAAGTCGTCGTCCTGACGGCGGAAGAGGTTATTCCCCTGGTGCAGGAAAAGGGTGTCCGGGAGGTAGCAGCGCAGGTAGATGTCGTGACCACCGGCACCTTCGGCACCATGTGCTCATCGGGCGCCTATTTCAATTTCGGCCACACCAGACCCCGCATGAAAATGAGCAAAGTCTGGATGAATAACGTCCAGGCCTACGCCGGCCTGGCTGCCGTCGACGCCTTTCTCGGGGCTGCCGAGGTGCCTGATAACGACCCCTTAAACAGCATCCACCCGGGGGAATTCCGTTATGGCGGCGGCCATGTTATCCATGACCTGGTGGCCCGCCGGCCGGTACATTTACGCGCCCTGGCCTACGGTACCGATTGTTACCCCCGCCGGGAGATCAATACCGTCATTGCTATTGACGACTTGAATGAAGCCGTCCTTTTCAACCCCCGCAACGCCTCCCAGAATTATAATGTTGCCGTCAATCTTTCCGACCGGACGATCTATACTTATATGGGGGTTTTAAAACCCCATCTGGGTAATGCCAATTACTCTACTTCCGGGCAACTGAGTCCCCTCCTCAAAGACCCCTATTTCCGCACCATTGGCCTCGGCACCAGGATCTTCCTGGGCGGGGGTAGCGGTTACGTAATCTGGCAGGGTACCCAGCATTGCCCGCAAAGTATCGCCCTGGCGGAGGGGGAGGAGCTGATATCCGGTGGCACCCTGGCGGTAATCGGCGACCTGAAGCAGATGTGCCCGGAATGGCTGCTGGGAGCCTCCTTCCTGGGCTATGGCGCGTCTCTGACGGTAGGTCTGGGGCTGCCCATCCCCATCCTCAATGAGGAGATCATGTACTGGGCTTCTCGAAGCGATGCCGACATCTACGCGCCGGTTATTGATTACGGCCTGGCCTACCCGGCCGGCAATCCGGAGCCTCTGGGTTATGTAAGCTACGCGCAGCTAAAGTCAGGCACCATCGAGCTGGAAGGCCGGGAAATACCGGCGGCACCCCTGTCCAGCTACCCGCGGGCGCGGCAAATAGCTGCCATCCTGAAGGACTGGATCCAGCAGGGCGGTTTCCTGCTCAGTGAACCAGTGGCCCTGTTACCGTCCATTGGTGCCGCTCCATCGTTAAAACCCCTGCACGAAAAAAAGCCTGAAGTCAACTCCCCTAATGGACGCGGCGGCCAGGCCCGAGGTTAGAGTAGACGCCCATGCCGCTTGCGAGCGGCACCAGCAGAGGGATGAAAATGGCAGTATTGCAGGCGGGGTGAAGCAGGTTCCCGGAGGGCGCAT
>DFYS01000030.1:0-4892 GCA_002383405.1 Moorella sp. UBA4076 | reverse complement strand
GCCCGGAGGGAACCTGCTTCACCCAAGGTACAGTAGCGCAGGCAGAACGCTATTTTCAGGGTAGGGCAGTTATCATCAGGGAAGGGGGTGGGGGAAGGTGTCCCCCAAACGCATTGTTCTCCGTTTCATGGCCGCAACGGCTGATAAGCCTATCATTTACCAGCTTATCCGCGATTACGACCTGCTAGTTAATATCCTTAAAGCCGATATCAATCCCCGCAAAGAGGGGATGATGGTCCTGGAAATCCAGGGCGAACCGGAACAGTATACCCGCGGCCTGGATTACCTGCGCTCCCTGGGTATCACCATCCAGCCGTTGAGCCAGGATGTCCAGCGCAATGAAACCCGGTGCACCCATTGCGGCGCCTGTATCAATGTTTGCCCATCCAACGCTTTATACCTGGAGCGTCCGGCTATGACCGTCCATTTTAACGAGGATCAATGTGTAGTCTGTATGATGTGTGTCCGCGCCTGCCCTTATAAGGCCATGGAGGTATGTTTTTAGCATTGCCTTATGAAAAGAGAGATTACCGCCGCTTACAGGCCGGCGATGACCTGATCCATTTCCAGGTCGCTTACCAAGAAACCGACCTGGACATCGCTATCCCCCGGGCGCAGTACACCACCGACCTCGCCGGGCGCGCCGAAAGGATTATCCGCCATTACCGCCGCCAGCTGGAGGCCTATATTGCCTGCGACCCGGTTTTCGGCCGTACCCTGATGCCCTGCGCGGTCCGGGAGGATGCCCCGCCTATCGCCAGGGAAATGGCTGCTGCCGCCAGGTTGGCCGGCGTCGGCCCCATGGCAGCGGTGGCCGGGGCGATGGCCAGCTATGTGGCTATCGACCTGGTGGGGCGAGAGGGGGAAATTATCGTTGAAAACGGCGGCGATATATATCTGCACAGCCATCGCCCCCGCATCATCGGCATTTTTGCCGGCACCTCACCCTTCAGCAACCGGCTGGCTATAAAAACAGACCCCCGGCACTCTCCCTTGAGTATCTGTACCTCTTCCGGCACCGTCGGCCCTTCGTTGAGTTTCGGCTGCGCCGATGCCGCCGTCATTCTGGCCGCCTCCGCCGCCCTGGCTGACGCCGTAGCCACCGCCGCCGGCAATGCCGCCGGCGCGCCCGCTGACGTCGCGAAGGCCGCCCGGATGGCAGCGGCCATCCCCGGCGTCCTGGGAGCGGTAATCATCGCCGGAGATAAACTGGCCGCCTGGGGCGAAGTCAATCTTGTCCATCCTGGAGCCGGGATCGAAAATGAATAAAGTCAAATTCGAGCTCAAAGATGTATCCCTGGAGCGCCCGGACTGCAATTCCACCGGGAAGAGGCCCACTGCCATTATCCTCAACCGGATAAATACCGTTTTCCTCCAGGGGCAAATCACAGCCGTCATGGGGCCCTCCGGCGCCGGCAAATCCAGCCTCCTGCGCCTTTTGAACCGCCTGGAAGACCCCGGTACCGGCAGCATTACCCTGGACGGCGCCAACCTGAAGGACCTCAACATATTTACCCTGCGACGGCGGGTGGGGATGGTCTGGCAGCTGCCGACCCTCTTCCCCGGTACAGTAGCGGCTAATATCTCCTATGGACCGCGGTTACGGGGTATACCTCCTGTTGCAGCCGCGACCATGGCCAGGAAATTAATTCAGACGGTAGGCCTGACGGCCGAACTTTTAGACCGGCCGGCAGCCAGCCTTTCCATCGGCCAGCAACAACGGGTGTCCCTGGCCCGCACCCTGGCCAATGAGCCTGAAGTCTTACTCCTCGACGAACCCACTTCCGCCCTGGACCCCACGGCGGCAGCCAATATCCTGCACCTGATGGCCGACCTGAGATCACGGCTGGGACTGACTATTATCTTTGTCACTCATCTACCGGAACAGGCGCGTCAGGTCGCTGACCGGGTCCTGTTATTAAGTCACGGGGAAATAATCGAGAGCGGGCCGGCGCTGCAATTTTTTACAGCGCCCCGCGACCCACGCAGCCGGCTTTTCCTGAACGGGCAACTGGAGGGTTAGGTGTTGCAGTATATCGATATTGGCCCTGGCGATATCGCCCTGGCCCTGGTGCTGGTAGGTATCACCCTTGCTATTTCCTTATGGCAGCATTTGGACCTGCACGGCGACTTGCTGGTTGGGAGCGTCCGCGCCTTCATCCAGCTGATGGCCGTCGGTTACCTGCTGCAGCTCATCTTTAACCTGAACCGCTGGTACCTGGTGGTCCTGGCGCTGGTTATTATGCTGCTGGTGGCTGCCGGCAATGCCTACCGTCGCCAGCAGGAGCGCTGGCCGCAGTTATTTTTCGTTATGCTCCTGGCCATAGGCTGCGGAGGCCTGCTCACCCTGACCATCGTCATCGCTGTTGTTTTAAAGGTAAAACCCTGGTACCAGCCCCAGTATATTATCCCCCTTGCCGGAATGATTGTCGGTAATGCTATGGTTGGTGCCGCCCTGGCGGTCAATCGCCTGACCGGAGAAATCAAAGCACACCGGGATGCAATTGAGGTCGCCCTGGCCCTGGGGGCTACTGCCCGGCAAGCGATAATTCCTTATCTCCGCGCCTCCCTGCGGGCGGCTATGCTGCCTACGGTCAGTACGATGATGACTGTGGGCATCGTCCAATTGCCCGGCATGATGACAGGTCAGATTATTGCCGGGGCCAGCCCGGCGGCAGCAGTAAAGTACCAGATAGTCGTCACCTATATGATCGCCGCCGCCACCGCCCTGACAACCATTACTGCTACCCTGACGGCCTACCGTTACTACTTTACGCCCAACCACCAGCTAAAACCGCCGCTGAAAAATACCGCCGCTTAAAGAATCGCGCCCCGGCTTCGCCGGACTGCAGATTGCATCCCCTGTCACCGGACTGTGATAAGGTCTCCAACACCGCTGAGCTTTCCAGCGGCTCCTAAACCGATTCACTCCGGCTGCTTCCGTTTCCTCCGGTGGAATGTGGTTTCTTGAGCCCAGAGACCGAAGGCCAGGGCGGAGGCCACCATGAGCAGGGCATTAAACCACAGAGCAACGTCATAACCCCAGGCATCCACCAGCCAGCCCAGGAGTACAGGCGCCACCACGAAACCTACGTCCCCAAAGGTGCGGAACAGGCCCATGGCCTGGCCATACATCGACCGCGGCACGATATCGGTGGCGTAGGCTGCCGGCGTGGTCCCGCCTAGTCCCGAAGCGATGCCGTAAAGGCAGTTCCCCAGCAGGAATAAGATATAGTTCTGGCTAAAGGTGAAAGTAATGAGGGCCAAACCCGAGATGATATTGGCCGGGGTGATAACGATCTTGCGCCCGTAGTGGTCGGCCAGATAACCCGCCGTCGAGAGCACCGCCAGGTTGGCCAGGGCGGCCAGCGTAAGCGAGAAGCCAACCTGCTCCATGCCTAAACCCAGCCTTTCGGCGCCGATCAAGGGAATGAGCTCCATCTGAGCGCCAGCGCGCATGAAGAAGACGCTAAAAGTAACCAGACCGGCCAGAAGAAAGTTTGAGTTGCGCATCAGGGACCAGATATTCAATTCAGAAGAAGCCGCTCCAGCGGCACTCGGGAGATTGGTTTTGGCGGAGGAGGTCGTTTTCTGTCTTGTTTCCGGCAAGACCAGCCAGACCCAGATGGTCGCCAGCAATCCTAGAACAGCAAAGCAGAAGAAAGGAGCCCTAAAACTGTTAAACCATCCGGCCACCAGCCCCCCCAGGGCCGGCCCCAGGCCGGTACCGATAAGGATGCTGCCCTGGTAAAGGGCCATCGCCCGCCCCCTGTTGGTCGCCTCGCTCAGATCAGCCACAGCAGTCATGGCCGCAGTAGTGTAAAAAGCTGAACCGGCGCCCTGCAGGACGCGGCTCAAGACCAACTGCCAGTAATTGACGGACAGGGCGCAGAAGGCCGAGCCTATAGCCAGCAAAAACGGCCCCCCGATCAGGACGGGTCGGCGGCCGTATTTTTCCGAGATTATCCCGGCCGGCAGGTCCAAAACCATACGGGCCAGGCCGAAAGAGGTAATCAAAAAACCCACCATTGCCGTACTGATCCCAAAGGTTTTTCCGAAGAGGGGCAGGATAGGCCCCACCATCCCCATACCCATCATTACCAGCACTACCACGATATTCAAGATGAGTATCTGGCGGTTCGCCTGCCAGAAGTTAATGACCTTTTGCATAACCAGCTTCTCCCATTCCACCGGAAGTATAATCCGTTACAGCAGACAGCGTCGTACCCCGGGTAGCGGACCCTGTGAAGACCTCGCCGCCGGACAGGGGGAGCCGTTCGCAAACTGCAGGCATATTATAGCCTTCAACCTTCCTATCCCGAGGCCGGTACTGTATGGCTTCGGCCAGGTGATGCCCCCTATAACCTCAGCTCCCTCAAGTTATAGAATCCCAACTGCTACCGATATCAGGATATCAAAGGTAACCAATACCTTTCGTGATTTCTGCAATCTATCCGACCAGATAAGTATGTGCATAATTTTCCCATACACGCTGTTACTTGTCAATAGAATTGGCCCATTGTTCTCCTGACACAGTGCTGACGCATGAATCGCAGAAGGGGCATTGTATAAGGTGTTGAGGGATCGTGCTAAAATTTTTATCACACAAATCACATGCCCCAGTCCTTAGCAGGCAAGGTTTATAGCGATTTTTGATGCGTCAGCACTGCCCCTGCCATCCCGGCCTTGACTTTAGCCGTAATCCATACTATAATAACTCTTGCAATTGTTATGCGCCCGTAGCTCAGGAGGATAGAGTGACGGAATCCGAGTCCGGAGGCCGCAGGTTCGAATCCTGCCGGGCGCGCCATCCAGGCGCCAGTAGCTCAGTTGGTAGAGCAGCTGACTCTTAATCAGCGGGTCCGGGGTTCGAGCCCCTGCTGGCGCACCAG
>DFYS01000041.1:10006-21352 GCA_002383405.1 Moorella sp. UBA4076 | reverse complement strand
CTCCGGGAACCTGCTTCACCCCGCCGACAATACTGCCATTTATCCTTCTGCTGGTGACGCGCCGGCGGCATGGGCGTCTACCCTGAAAAGGAGCGTGAGCCGTGATGGCCCACCATTTTTTTCTACCCGGGCGTATCAATCCCGGCGAGCCGGCCGTCCTGGAGGGAGAAAACGCCCATCACGCCCTCCGCGTCCTGCGGCTTAAGGAGGGGGAGACCATCACCCTGGCTGACAGCAGCGGCCAGGGTTACCTGGCGGAAGTAGCAGCCTGCCGGGGAGACCGGGTAATTGCTGCCATCAAGTCGGCGCGGGCTGATCCGGAGCCGGGGGTTAAGGTCACCCTTTACCAGGGCTGGCCCAAGGGCGACAAACTGGACCTGATCATTGAAAAATGTACCGAATTAGGGGTGGCACGGATTGTCGTCCTGGCTACCGAGCGCTCCGTCCCCCGGCCGGGTCAGCAGGCCTGCGAGCAGCGCCGGCAACGCTGGCAGCAGAAAGCCCGGGCGGCGGCCTGCCAGAGCCGCCGCCACCGCATCCCGGTAGTCGAAGGCCCCCTGGAGCTCACCTGCGCCCTGGCCGCGCATCCAGCCGGCAGCCTGCTGCTGGTACCCTGGGAAGAAGAACCCGCGCGCAACCTGCAGGTGCTTTTTACCCGGACGCTCACGGAGCCTTCCCCGGCGATTGCCACCCCTTTCCCCTCCAGCGCCCCCACTACCGGAGTGCCGGAACTGGCCCTGCTCATCGGCCCCGAAGGCGGTTTAAGCGCGGCGGAAATCGACCTGGCCCGCCGGCATGGCGGTTTAACCATCACCCTGGGCCCCCGTATCCTGAGAACGGAGACAGCCGCTCTGGCCTGCCTGGCGGCTATGATGTATGCCCTGGAGGAACTGGGATGAAGAGAAGCGGGAAGCGGGAAGTGAGAGTGCCCCCTCTTTAAGGCAGACGCCCGTGCCGCTGACGCGGTACCGGCAGGGTGCCAACCAGCGCCCGACGGGAACCGTCTCACCACCGGTACATTAGCATGCTCATTCGGCGGAACCCTATTTCCGGAGGATAATAATGGCGACAGACAACCCGGTCCCATACTGGAATCCAGCTCCCGGCGGGGTATTTACGGAGGATAACAACGAGAAGCGGCAGGTTGCCGGTAAGGAACAGGCTATAGCCAGTTCTTGCCAGCCTCCCGCCGCCAACCTTCCACTTCCCCCATCTAACAGAGTGGCCCTGGTGAGCCTGGGCTGCAAGGTGAACCAGAACGAGCTGGAAGCCATCAAGCACCTCTTCCTGGCGGCCGGTTACCAGGTCGTACCCTTTCCCCAGGAGGCCGACGTCTATGTAGTCCACACCTGTACCGTCACCCACATCAGCGACCGCAAATCACGGCAGCTAATCCGCCGGGCGACCCGCGCCAATCCGGAGGCGGTGGTGGCCGTTACCGGTTGCTATGCTCAGGTAGCCCCCGCGGAGGTGCTCGCAATCCCCGGCGTCGACGTGGTCGTCGGCACCCGCGACCGTCACCGGCTGGTGGAGCTGGTAACAAAAGCCCGCGTCGGGGGCGTGCCTGTAAACGCCGTCCGGCCTCACGAATTGGGTGAAACCTTTGAGGAATTACCCCTGGTGGAGATCAGCCGTACCCGCGCCTTCCTCAAGATCCAGGAAGGCTGCCAGGAATTCTGCACCTACTGCATTGTCCCCTATGCCCGCGGCCCCCTGCGCAGCCGCGAGCCGCAGGCCATCCTGGCCGAGGTACGACGCCTGGTAGCTGCCGGTTATCTGGAGATTGTTCTCACCGGCGTTCATACCGGCGCCTACGGCCGCGACCTGCCGGGTGACAGCGACCTGGCCGGTCTCCTGCGACAGCTGGTACAGGTGCCGGGGCTCAGGCGCCTGCGCATCAGTTCCATTGATCCCCTGGACTTTACCCCGGAATTAAAAGCAGTGCTGGTGGGGGAAGAAGTCATCTGCCCCCACTTCCATATTCCCCTCCAGAGCGGCGATGACGTCATCCTGCAAAAGATGGGGCGTCGTTATACCGGGCGCTACTACCAGGAATTGATCGCCTCTCTGCGTTCCGGCCGGCCGCGGGCGGCTTTTACCAGCGATGTCATGGTCGGTTTTCCCGGCGAGACAGAAGAGCAATTCCAGCAGACCATTGCTGTCCTCAAGGCGGCTGCCCTGGCTGGCCTCCATGTCTTTCCCTTTTCCCCCCGCCGCGGTACCGCGGCGGCAGCCATGTCTGACCAGGTGTCCCCGGAGGTAAAGAAGGAGCGGGAACGCCGCTTGTTGCAGCTGGGATATTACCTCGCCCGCCAGTATGCCCGCCAATTTCTAAACGCGACCCGGGAGGTGCTGGTGGAAAGGCCCCGGCCCGGCCAGCCCGGCTTTTATGAAGGCCATACCGACAATTACCTGACGGTAGCTTTCCCGGCTGCCGATGATTTAACGGGGCAGCTGGTCCGGGTCAGATTGCTGGAGCTGCAGGGAGGTTTAATCAGCGGCCGTTTAGAAAAAAATGTTACCGGGGAGCAGGAAAATGGCTTCGGAAAGAGAAAATAATTATAGACAGCTTGCGAAGGGAGTAAGGCCTGTGTCCGCGGATTGTATCTTCTGTAAGATAGCTGCCGGCCAGCTGCCGGCGGAGGTGGTATATCAGGATGACCTGGTAGTCGCCTTCAAAGATATCCGGCCGGTGGCCCCGATCCACGTTTTAATTATCCCCCGCAAACATATCCCCGATCTTACGGCAATAACCCCGGAGGATAAAGAGCTCCTCGGCCATATCCACCTGGTGGCGGTGCAGGTAGCCCGGCAGCTGGGCCTGGCCGAATGCGGCTTCCGCCTGGTGAACAACTGCAAGGAGGAAGGTGGCCAGGTTGTCTATCACCTCCACTTTCACCTGCTGGGCGGCCGGCAGCTGCGGATCCTGGGTTGACGCCCAAAAGGGGATCAGATATAATAGAATCCATGTTGAGCTGCGTAAGGCAGTTCCACCGGGTTGGCGGGGGGAGGGAAGCAAGGGTTGAGCGAGGTTAAGATTGGTAAGAACGAATCCCTGGATGCCGCTTTAAGGCGATTCAAGCGGATTTGCCAGAAATCAGGTGTCCTTTCCGAAGCCCGGCGTCGGGAACACTACGAAAAACCCAGCGTCAAACGCAAGAAAAAATCGGAAGCAGCTCGTAAACGTCGTTTTCGCTAAAGGAAGTACGACAACAGAACCTCAGGCCCCTGATGGTGAACATCTTGCAAAGGGGAACCCTCCGACCTTCAATTCAATTGCACCCGGTGGCGGCTTGCATGGGTAGTAAAAGCCCGGTCATTAATGACCGGGCTTTTTAACGGTCTTTTTTCCCCCGCCGCCGCATAGAGTATTGGCAGGAGAAACCATTCCAACCCGTTTAGCCATACCGTTATCCAATATCCTGGCGGGTGTCATCTGGATTAACGACGTTGCTATTCAGAACTCAACGCCCTTCCGAAGATCTTACTTCTCTCCCACCTCTAATTGCGGAGGTTTCAGGATGGAGAAAAAACGCTCCCGGCGCTACTGGAGGGACAGGACGCGGCAGCTGGAAAGGGCGGTAACCGACTATCTGGAACTGCCGGCAGACGCCGTTCTCGACCTGCCGCGCCTGACGGTGGTCGGCAACAACCGTCTGGTAGTCGAAAACCACCGCGGCATCAGCGAGTACCAGCCCGACCGGGTGCGCCTGCAGTTGACCACAGGGGTGCTGGAGATTCAGGGGACAGGCCTGACCCTGCGAGAGATCCGGCCTGACGCCATCGCCCTGGAGGGGAGCATCCAGTCGATACATTATAGCTAAAACATCGATCTCATTTCGGAGGAGCCTCTCCTGGGGGGCTAGCCCCCGCTAGCGAAAGCGTAAAAATATTAGCTGGCATTTGTTGGAAACGAGCGACTTGGTCCGAGCGGTAAAGCGGCCCCGGCGAAGTCGAGGAGTGAGGGTGGGGCCGAGGATAGGATGTCCGAGGCCGGCATCTGAGGCAAGGATGCCGAATAGGCCAGGAACCCCGCCCGAGGCCTGCGAAGCGAGGTCNNGCCTCACCCTGAGCAGCATGCTAATGATAATAGAATACTATTTTCGGAGGATGACAGCGTGCTATCTCCAGTGAAGGGGAGAAAATAAGCGCGGGTAGATTTTAATTTGTCCAGCACTAAAACCAAGCAATAAAGGCTTGTTCATACGTAACCTGAGCACCGGTAATAGACTGCCTGGGGATTTAATGAGCCGGGGTTAAGTGCTGGACTATGAGCCTCGCCTTCCCACCTCTCACCTCACACATCTCATATGCGGGGGAATCACCATGTCCTGGCGCAACTGGCTGGCTTACCTGGAAGGCTACCTGGTCCTCTCCATCAGCGGCGACGATCCGGAGGCCTTTTTTAACCTGGCCCTGGCCAGGGGGATCAGCTTTTGGGACATCGCCCGCCCTGATAGCGGCACTATCGAGGCGCGGATGGCGGCCAGCGAATACCGGGCGCTGCCGTCCCTGGCCCGGCAGAGCCGTTGTCATGTCAAGATTTTGGACAAGCGGGGGCTGCCTTTCTTAAGCCGGCGCCTGCGCCGGCGGCAGGTACTGCTGGCTGGTGGTCTATTCTGCTTGCTGGCTATCTACATCCTCTCCATCTTTGTATGGGTGGTGGACGTCAAACCCCAGGAAGGCCCGCTACGCCAGGTAACCCCGGCTGAGGTGCTGACCGTAGCCCGCTCGCTGGGTCTCAAGCCTGGCGCCCGGAAAGGCAGCCTCGATGTCCGCACCCTGGAGGCCGCCCTGGAGCAACGTTTGCCGCGACTGGCCTGGGTGGGCATCAGCTTTCACGGTACCAGGGCCGAAATTGCCGTCGTCGAAAAAGTCGCCCCCCCGCAGGAAGAACCCTTCGATCGCCCGGCCAGCATCGTGGCCGCCAAAGACGGGGTCATCAAGGATATCCTGGTTATTAACGGTGAGGGTCGAGTCAAGGCCGGGGATACGGTGCGGCAGGGGGAAATACTTATTTCCGGTCTCATTTTACCGCCCCAACCGGAAAAAAAGCCCGGCGAAACCGGCCCGCCGCCCCGGGAGCAGCCGCAGCCGCGACTGGTGCGGGCGCGGGGTATTGTCCGGGCGCGGGTGTGGTATGAAGGGGAAAAATCGATTAACCGCCAGCAGGTGCAGGAGACACCAACCGGCCGCCGCCAGACGGTGATAGCTGTCCAATCACCGCAGCGCCGGTATACCCTCAAGGGATCCCAGCACCCCCCTTATACCTATTACCGCCAGGAAAAAAAAGTAATCACCCTGCCATCCTGGAGGAATTTTTCCCTGCCTGTCGAATTGATCATTACCAGCTATCTGGAAGTCGAGCGGCGGCAATGGCAGCTCACCTATGCAGAAGCAGTTGCCCTGGCCGGCGAGGCGCTCCTGGCGGACTTAAAGGGGAAATTGCCAGCGGGGGTAAGCATTACCGGCCAGAAGGTGATCCCGGTAAGCCAGCCTGACGCCGGGGTGGTACGGGTGCGCGCCTGGCTGGAAACCGAAGAGGATATCGGCCGGGTTGTACCCCTGAACAATACTGGCATACCCCCTGTACCCCCGGGATAGACGCCCGGGCTGCAAACAGCGGCGTTAGCAGACGCCCCTGCCGCCCGGCGGCACCAGCAGCAGGATGAAAATGGCAGTACAGCGAGTGGGGTGGGGCGGGTTCCCGGAGGGCGCATTTTAAAGCCTTCGAGTATCAAGAGCGGAAGAGGCCCTCGGAAAAAGCGCGGCCACAATTCTTAAGCCCGTCGGCTTAAGTATGCCGCGCACCATCACCATCACCATCGCCTGTGAAGCGGGGTCCAAGGATTAAGGGCGGGAAGTGGCGCCCGGAGGGAANNGTAACATACTGATCGGCAGAACGTTTTTTTGTCCTTTACCCCGCTAAGGTTATATGTTAAAATTATATGATGATTCCCCTGCAAAACCCCCTTCGCTATCGTTTTGGTGGAGGAAACTTACTACTTCAGGCCCGAAAATCAAGCTAATTTGGGTGCTGTGATCGCAGGATGACCCTATTCCGCGGTCCTGAGTGGGGCTAATAGCATGGTAACAACCCGAAAAAGGCTTTTTGCAGCAGAATCATATGATTTATAAAGGCAAGGAGATGATCGCTCAAACCTTGACAACCAGCTACGAAGCAAGGTTGACTGTAGGCAACAACGGCGAGGCCGTCAATCTTTTCGGCCACCAGGATGAAAATCTGAAGTTTATTGAAAGCCACACCCCGGTCCGCATCGTCGCGCGGGGGAATGAGTTGATTTTAAATGGTGACCGCCAGGAGGTTGAAGAGCTGGAAAAGCTCTTCCGGCAGCTGATAAAACTCACTCGTTCGGGGATGACCATTAACACGGCAACTATCAATTACACCTGGAACCTGGTCCGGCGCCGGGATGGGGAGGCAGGTAGTACCGACCTGGCGCAAAGTCTGGGAGAGGTCCTTTACGTGACCCCCCGCGGCAAACAGATTCGCCCCAAAACCCTGGGCCAGCTCCGCTATGTCCAGGCTATGCGCCGTTACGATATCGTCTTTGGTATCGGCCCGGCAGGGACCGGCAAGACGTACCTGGCCGTAGTGATGGCTGTCAATGCTTTGCGCTCCCGCAGCGTGGAACGGATTATCCTCGCCCGGCCGGCGGTGGAGGCGGGGGAAAAGCTGGGCTTCCTGCCCGGCGACCTGCAGGAGAAGGTCAACCCCTACCTGCGGCCCCTTTATGACAGCCTGTATGATATCCTGGGCCTGGAGACAGCACAAAAGTATATGGAAAAAAATATTATAGAAATAGCACCCCTGGCCTATATGCGGGGAAGAACCCTGGATGACGCCTTTATCATCCTGGATGAGGCCCAGAACACTACGTCGGAACAGATGAAAATGTTTCTGACGCGGATTGGCTTTGGCTCCCGCGCCGTCATTACCGGTGACGTCACCCAGGTGGACCTGCCCCACGATACAGCCTCCGGCCTGGTGGAAGTTCAGCATATTTTAAAGGGTATTGAAGGCATTGCCATTGAGCACCTGACCGAGGCCGACGTGGTGCGCCATCCCCTGGTGCAGGAGATCATCAAAGCCTACGAGAGAAATAACCCGACCGTCGCTGACCGTCATGGCAACTCGCCGCCGCCAGCGGCTTCAATCTGAAACCGGCACAGCCGGTTTCGACAGGTGTCCCCCTTCTCACTTCCCACATCATCCATCTCATTGGAGAGGAGTGACCGGATGTGCCATGGCAGCGGCTTGAAGGGATAATACGCCCGCTGCTCGCCCGGTTGAAGCCCGACTTGATAAAAACCAGGGTCATCTGGGGGATGGCCCTGTTTGTCATTGCTATAGCTATTATGGCCCTGGATTATCTGCCTCAGAAAGTCAACCTGAATGTAGGCCAGCCCAGCCCCCAGGACTTCAAGGCACCCCAGGGCATTGTATATGAAAGCGATGTTTTAACGCAAAAGGCCAGGGAAGAAGCGGCGCGGCAGGTGACGCCGGTTTACCGGGTGGACAGCGCGGTAGCGACAGCTCTAACCGGCAGCGTCGATAATATTTTCCAGTCGGTGCGGGACATTAATAATAGCACCGGTAACAGCAATGAAAGGGCGACCCGGTTACAGGCGCAGCTAAGCCGGCTGAAGCTGCCGGCAGCAGCCATTCAGGCCCTGGCCGCCGCTGATGAGGCGACCCTTAACAAGCTGGCCGCTACGACCAAAAATATTGTCAACCGGGTTATGGACGAAGCGGTGTCTCAGGATGCTATTAATACCGCCCGCGATAAAATGATCGCCGCTGTAGATACAGCCGGGGTGGAGGCGAAATACAAACCGGTAATGGTGGCTATCCTGCAGCAGCTGGAGTTAAAACCGAACCTCATTTATGACGTGGCCGCCACCATCCAGAAGCGGGAGCAAGCCGCCGCTGAGGTGAGCCCGGTCCAGGTAACCATCCGCCAGAACGAAAAAATAGTCGGCGACGGTGAGATTGTTAGCGCCGAGGATATTGAAGCGCTGCAGAAATTGGGTCTTTTGCGTTCCGGGTCTTCCTGGAATGGTTTTACGGGGCTGGTGTTTTTCCAGATCATCCTGGTGGCGATGATCCTCCTTTATCTACGCTTTTTTAAACCGGACCTGTATAATAGCAACCGGTTATTGTTGCTGCTGGGCTTGCTGTGGCTGATTTTCCTCATCTTTTCCCGCGGCGTGGCTGCTATCAGCCTGGGGAGCCGGGTGGAGTTTACCCGCCTGGTGGGGTACCTGATGCCGGTAGCCGCCGGCTCTATGCTGGCGGCCATCCTTCTGGACGCCCAGGTGGCGGTGATTTTTACCATATTCTTAAGCCTGGAGGCCGGGATTATGGGCGGCGGCCATTACCAGTTCGCCGCCATGGGGGTTATCAGCGGCCTGGCGGGTATCTATTGTGTTACCCATTTGAACCAGCGCTCCGACCTGGCCCGCGCCAGCCTCTTTTTAATGCTCGCCAACCTCCTGGGTGTCATCGCCCTGGGGTTAATGCAGAACCACACCCTGTTTCAGCTGGGCGTCGGCGGCGCTCTGGCGCTGGCTAACGGCCTGCTGGCGACAGTATTGACCATCGGCTTCCTGCCCTTTCTGGAGAACAGCTTCGGCATCACCACCGCGGTGAAGCTCCTGGAGCTTTCCAATCCCAATCACCCCCTGCTGAAGCGTTTGCTCCTGGAGGCGCCGGGCACCTATCACCACAGCATCCTGGTAGGAAACCTGGCTGAGGCGGCGGCTGATGCGGTAGGTGCTGATTCCCTCCTGGCGCGGGTGGGGGCTTATTACCACGATATCGGCAAACTGAAGCGGCCGTACTTTTTCATTGAAAACCAGGTAACGGCGGAAAACCCCCACGACCGGCTGACACCGACTTTAAGTACCCTGATCATCTCCTGCCACGTCAAGGACGGCCTGGAAATGGCGCGGGAATTCCGCCTGCCGCCGGTTATCCAGGATATCATCGCCCAGCACCACGGGGCTGCGCTGATGACCTTTTTCTACCACAAAGCCTGTCAGGGCGGCCGCGGCGAGGAGATTAACGAAAGTGATTTTCGCTATGAAGGACCTAAACCCCGCAGCAAGGAAGCGGCCATTGTTATGCTGGCCGACAGCGTCGAGGCGGGCATCCGCTCGATGACCAAACTGACACCGGGACGGATGGAGGGTTTTGTGCGGCGCCTCATCCGGGAAAAACTCGAGGACGGCCAGCTGGAGGCGAGCGACCTGACCTTCCGGGAGCTGGCGGTCATCGCCGAAGCCTTCATGCGCGTCTTGAGCGGTATTTTCCACACGCGGGTAGAATACCCGGAGGTAGTCTTGCGGGAGATGGAAAGGAGAAAAAGCCGTAATGGAATGCTCCATAAACAATCAGCAGGGTGATTATCCCCTGGAAGAGGAAATGATCGCCGTGCTGGCCGCTACCCTGACGGCGGCCGCCTGTCTGGAAGGCGTCGACCCGGCGGCTGAAGCGGGCTTAACTTTGGTGGATGACGCTGCCATCCAGGAATTCAACCGTACCTACCGCGGTATCGATGCCCCGACCGACGTTCTTTCCTTTGCCCTGGATGAGACCGGCCCTGATGAACCGGCCTGCAACGTGCCGGAGGCGGGCAGGCTGCTGGGTGATATCATCGTGGCTGTGCCTGCGGCCGTACGCCAGGCGGAACGCTACGGCCATTCCCTGGCGCGGGAGCTGGCCTTCCTGGCTGTCCACGGCTTCCTGCACCTGCTTGGCTATAACCACGATAACGAAGCCGATGCCGCCCGGATGGAAGCGCGCCAGGAAGCCATCCTCGCCCGGATGGAACTGGAGCGGTAATGATGCTTGCCAAGCTCCGCGCCGCCCTGGCCGGGATTAGCTATTGCCTGCGCACCCAGGTTAACATGGCTATCCACCTGGCAGCGATGCTGGCGGTGCTGGTTGCTGGCTATTATTTTCGCCTCCAAACCTGGGAGTGGGTAGCCCTGACCATAACGATAACCCTGGTCCTGGCGGCCGAAGCCCTCAATACGGCTGTAGAAGTAACGGTGAATCTGTATACAGGTAAATACCACCCTCTGGCGCGCATTGCCAAGGATGTGGCCGCCGGGGCGGTATTGATAACCGCCCTGGGGGCGGTCGCCGTAGCTTATTTTATTTTCGGCCCGCGCCTGGGGTTCTAGGAGGTCTGGCCGGTGCGCCGTTTACGCCGGTTTTTCTTGACGGGAATTATTGTGACGCTGCCGGCGGCAGCAACTATTTACGTGCTGTGGCTGGTCTTCGGTTTCCTCGACCACCTGGCCGGCCGGGTGGTCGTCTTGCTCCTCGGCCGCAGCATACCGGGCCTCGGCCTGGTGGTGACGGTGGCCGCTGTCCTGGCGGCCGGTTTTCTGACCACCAACTATATCGGCCGCTTTTTCTTAAACCTGTGGGACCAGCTCATGTACCGCATCCCCCTGGTCAACTCTATCTACCGTACTGTCCAGCAGATGGTCGAGGCCATCTGGCAGGAGGATAAAAAAGCCTTTCAGAAAGTAGTCATGATCGAGTACCCCCGCCGCGGCATCTTCTCGATGGGGTTTTTGACCGGTACGGCCGCACCCGAGGCCAGCATGCGGGCTGCCGCCGACATGGTCAATGTTTTTATCCCCACCACTCCCAATCCCACCTCCGGTTTTTTGCTGCTGGTACCGCAGGAGGAGGTAATCCCCCTGGACATGCCGGTGGAAGAGGGGATCAAACTGATTGTCTCTGCCGGGGTAGTTGGGCCCGCGGGCGCCCCTGAAACTGCCACCGCCGGCAGGGCGCAAAAATTGACCGGCACCCACCGGGATGGTAAAATANNCAGCGGTGACGTATGATCCAGCAATGCTTATTGCCAGGGCCGCTGCGGCTCAAGAGAAGGCTTATGCGCCCTATTCGCAGTTCCCGGTGGGGGCGGCGCTGTTGACCGCTGCCGGCAAGGTCTATACCGGCGGCAATATCGAAAACGCCTCCTACAGCCTGACCACCTGCGCCGAACGGGTAGCCCTCTTCCAGGCTGTGGCCGCCGGTGAACGGGATTTTGTCGCCCTGGCCGTGGTGGGCGGTGACCTGGCGGCCTGTTTCCCCTGCGGCGCCTGCCGCCAGGTCCTGGCTGAGTTTGCCCCCCGGCTGGAGATCATCACCGGCCAGCCCGGTGGCCCCATCCGGCAGCGCCGTTTAGACGCCCTGCTGCCGGACGCTTTTGCACTAGACCCCCATGCCGCCGACGCGGCATCAGCAGGAGGATGAGAATAGCGGTATTGTATGAGGGGTGAGGCAGGTTCCCGGAGGGC
>DFYS01000041.1:0-9988 GCA_002383405.1 Moorella sp. UBA4076 | reverse complement strand
CTGAAGGGAACCTGCCTCACCCCCGGTCAGGCAAGCATAACATACCGATACAATAGCCAGCTCTGGTGACCATCAGGTATTATTTTGAAGCGAGGTGCCCTTATTGGCCGGGGAATACCGTTCCGGCTTTGCCGGGCTTATCGGCAGGCCCAACGCCGGCAAATCCACCCTTTTAAACCGGCTGGTAGGCCGCAAGATCGCGATCATGTCCGACAAGCCCCAGACAACCCGCAATAAGATCCTGGGCGTCCTCACCACGGATGCCTGCCAGATCATTTTTCTGGATACTCCCGGCATCCACAAACCCCGGCACCAGCTGGGGGAATATATGGTAGCCGTCGCCCGCAGTACCCTGGCGGAAGTCGATGTCGTCCTTTATGTCGTCGACGCCGCGGCTGTACCCGGTACGGGCGAGGAGTATATTATAGCGCAGTTAAAAGAGGTAGCCACGCCGGTAATCCTGGTCCTCAACAAGATTGACCTGGTTGATGCCGCCACCCTGGCAAACAGGGTCGAGTTTTTCCGCAACCGCCTGCAATTTCTGGCCGTCCAGGAGGTGTCAGCGCTGGCCGGCACCAATGTTGATACCCTGCTGGATGTAATCAGCCGGCAGCTGCCGCCGGGGCCCCAGTATTACCCGCCGGATATGGTTACCGACCGGCCGGAAAAATTTATCATCGCCGAATTGATCCGGGAACAGGTCCTCCAGGTTACCCGCGAGGAAATTCCCCATGCCGTAGCCGTGGTAGTGGCGGACATAACCCCGCGCCCTAACGGTTACCTGTATATCGAGGCTGTCATTTACATCGAAAGGGACTCCCAGAAGGGGATTATTATTGGTGAGGGAGGGCAACGGCTCAAAGAAATAGGCAGCCAGTCCCGCCGGGAAATAGAGGCCCTGCTGGGCAGCAAAACCTTTTTAGACTTAAGGGTACGGGTGAAGCAAAACTGGCGCCGGCAGGAGCCGGCCCTGCGGCAGCTGGGTTATGACCGCCGTTTGATCCAGTAGAAAACCAGTATAGGGCTTTGCTTTTGGGCCAGTCTATTAAATACCTGACCTGCGGGAGAAAACCGGAAAGGATGACACCCATGACAGCAAGCAAAGCCTGGTGGCAATTGTTCACCCTCACCGGTAATATCGAGGCCTACCTGCTTTACCGCGGTATCTTTGCAACGGACCCCCTCCTGGAGGGGAGCGGCAGGCAATATCGGGGTAGAGGGGGTGTTTTTTTAGCCCTGGAGTCGGAGAAAACACCCGCGGGTACGAGCGCCGCAGCGGATGGCGGCAGCCCGGTCGGGGAGAAGGGCGATTGTCAGGGTGAAGCATGATCGCTGTTTAAGGCGAGCAACGCCCGGCGGGGCTTTTACGGTGAAAGGCGCCTATCAAACGATGAGCGAGCATCAGCACAGGCGGCGGGGCTGCAGCAACAGGCCGGCGTTGTTCAGTTTGGGGAGGCTTTCCAGCAAGCCCCCGGCCAATGAGTACCCGGCAACAGCGAGGCGTTGTTCAGTTTCTTCCGGAGGGCATGAAGATGGCGGGTTATTTCCACGCGGAAGGTATAGTCCTGAAAAGCCGGGACTACCAGGAAACGGCTCAACTATTAACTATTCTTACCCTCGACCATGGCAAGATCGATGCCATCGTCAAGGGGGTGCGCAAACCCAGCAGCAGCCTGCGCAGCGGTACCCAGCAGCTCAGCCGGTCCCGTTTTTTATTTTATGCCGGCCGCAACCTGGCCACCGTCACCCAGTGTGAGGTTCAGTCCATCTATGCCCCCCTGCGCCAGGACCTGGGCCGCCTGGCCTACGCCTGTTATCTGGTGGAGATAGCCGACAGCGTTGTCATGCCTGGCCAGGTAAACCCCGTTATGTACAATCTCTTAAAACAGGGGCTGGAAATGCTGGCCGCAGCGCCGCCGGTGCTGGTGGCGCGGGCTTTTGAGGCGCGAACCTTGAAGATACTGGGCCTGGAACCCCGCCTGGACCGCTGTGCTGCCTGCGGCGGCTCTTTGACCGGCGGCGGGCGCGTGACGGTAGCTCCGGCTGCCGGCGGGGCTGTCTGCCCGGGATGCTGCGGCCGCGAAGGGCCGGAGTACCGGGTGATGCCAGGGAGTATAAAGATCTGGCAACAGTTAAACCATATGCAATGGCGGCTCCTCCAGCGCCTGCAGGTCAGCCCTGCTCGCGCCCGCGAGCTGGAGGAAATTATGCCGGCATTTTTGGAATACTATTTAGACAGGAGACTCAAATCCCGTATTTTTATCAATACCATAGGGGGCAATGACGATGACGGAACTGGAAAAAATCGATCTGCTGCGGGAACGCCTGGGAATCGGCTACCGGGAAGCCAGGGAGGCCCTGGAACAGGCTGGCGGTGATGTCCTGGAGGCCCTGGTCCACTATGAAGCAAATACCAGGGAGGGATTGCAGGAGGAGCCGGGCAGCTGGAGTGACAGGCTGGTGGCCCGGATCCGCAGCATTATGCGCCAGGGGAACGTGACGCGGATCAAGGTCAAAAAGGATGGCAGGACGGTGGCTGAAATACCGGCAACCGTCGGCGCCCTGGGCATCCTGGGGGTTCTGGCCAGCAGCGAGCTGGCTATCCTGGCGGGCCTGGGTACGGTGGCCGCCCTTTTCAACCGCTACACCCTGGAGGTTGAAAAACGCGACGGCCAGGTGGAAGAATATCCCCTGGATATTGAGGATGTTGACGGCCCGGTTGACAAGTAGCGGTGGTTTTGCTAAATTATTCTCATGTGAGGGCTGGCCGGGGCCGGCCGCAGTGTGGGTTGGAAAAGCAAGCTCCCGTCCCTGACAGGGCCGGAGCTTTTTTGTAAGAACGTGGGATTGGAGGCTGGCCCCGGGCGATAGAAATATTGCCCCCTATAGCGGCGTGCCGCTACCAGCGAAGGATTAAAATGCGGTAACACCAGGAAATGTTAGCCTTAACTAATGACTATTTTTGGCAGGATGCTATTTTCGGAAGCGAGGAATTAATAATTGAATTTCCAGCAACTCATCATTACCCTGCAGCAGTACTGGGCGGAGCAGGGCTGCGTTATCCAGCAGCCCTATGACCTGGAGAAGGGTGCCGGCACGATGCAGCCGGCCACCTTTTTGCGGGTGCTGGGGCCGGAACCCTGGCGGGTGGCCTATGTCGAACCCTCGCGCCGGCCCACCGACGGNNGACGCTACGGCGAAAACCCCAACCGCCTGCAGCACTATTATCAGTACCAGGTTATTTTGAAGCCATCCCCCGATGACGTCCAGGATTTATATTTACAGAGCCTGGAGGCCATCGGCATCAACCCCCGGGAGCATGACATCCGCTTTGTCGAAGACAACTGGGAATCCCCCACCCTGGGAGCCTGGGGCCTGGGGTGGGAAGTTTGGCTGGACGGCATGGAGATTACCCAGTTCACCTATTTCCAGCAGTGCGGCGGCTTTGACTGTCACCCGGTGAGCGCCGAGATCACCTACGGCCTGGAGCGCCTGGCCATGTACATCCAGCAGGTCAACAGCGTCTACGATATGGAATGGGTAGGCGGTATTACCTACGGCGACATCCACCACCAGACTGAAGTCGATTACTCTCATTATAATTTCACCGCTGCCGATACGGCGATGCTCTTTTCCCTCTTTGAATCTTACGAAGGCGAGGCGCGGCGGGTGGTAGAGCAGGGTCTGGTCCAGCCGGCCTATGACTATGTCCTCAAGTGCTCCCACACCTTTAACCTCCTTGATGCCCGCGGGGCTATCAGCGTCACCGAGCGGACGGCCTACATCGGCCGCATCCGCCACCTGGCGCGCCTGTGCGCCGCCGCCTGCCTGGAACAGCGGCAAAAATTGGGTTACCCCCTGCTCCAAGGGGCAGGGCCATTACCGCCGCCCCGGAACGCTGCCGTCACTGCCCCGGCCATAGTGCCGGCTGCTGCCAGCCCCGCCCGCGAACAGAGCGACGAATTTGATGTAAAATAACTGACATTAGCATCTATTTTCCTGGCAGGAGATTACTTTCCGGAGCAGCCCTATACGGTGGCGTGCCCGCTATCAACGATCAGATTAAAAGTGAGAGCCAAGCAGGCTTCAATCTGAAACTGGCGCAGCCAGTTTCGACATACCTCCCACCTCTCACCTCCCACATCNNNNCAGCCCTGGCCGGGCAGCTTTTACAGGACTACCGCCTGGCCTGCCGGCAGGTAAAAGCCTATGGCACCCCCCGCCGCCTCGCCCTTTACTTTACCGCCCTGGCGGAAGCACAGGAGGACCTGGTCCAGGAAATCAAGGGCCCGCCGGTGAAAGCGGCCTTTACCGGCGATGGCGAGCCGACAAAGGCCGCCCTGGGTTTTGCCAGGAATAATGGGGTGGCTGTAGCGGACNNGGCCTCAATTTCCCCAAACCCATGCGCTGGGGCTCGCTGGAGATGCGTTTCGCCCGCCCCATCCGCTGGCTGCTCGCCCTCTTCGGCGAAGAACTTATCCCCCTGGAGGTGGCCGGTATTGCCTCCGGGCGCCTTACTTACGGTCACCGCTTCCTGGCGCCCGGTCCCCATCAAGTCCCGGTGGCATCAGACTACCTGCAGGTGCTGGAACAGAATTACGTCCTGGCCGACCAGAACCGCCGCCGCCGGCTCATCTGGGAGCAGATGACCGCCCTGGCGGCCCGNNCTGCTGGAAGAGATCAACTACCTGCTGGAATATCCCACTGCTCTCACCGGCCATTTCGACCCGGAGTATCTAAAGCTGCCCCGGGAAGCAGTCATTACCCCCATGCGCGATCACCAGCGCTATTTCCCCGTTTGGAATGACCGGGACGAGCTGCTGCCCCTGTTCATTACCGTCCACAACGGCACGGCGGAACANNCTGGATAACATCAGCCGCGGTAACGAAAGGGTGCTGGCGGCGCGCCTGGCTGACGCCGCCTTTTTCTACCGGGAGGATCAGAAGCGGCCGCTGGCTGATAAGGTGGCCAAACTGGAGGCCATCGTCTTCCAGGAAAGCCTGGGGACCATGCTGGCCAAGACCAGGCGCCTGCAGCGCCTGGCCGTCCATCTGGCCCGCACCCTGGACCTGCCGCCGGCGATGACCCCGGTGGTTGAGCGGACGGCGGAACTGGCCAAGGCCGACCTGGTGACGGCNNATGGTCTATGAATTCCCCGAACTCCAGGGGATAATGGGCTCCTGCTACGCCGCCCACGACGGCGAACCGCCGCAGGTCTGCCAGGGCATCAGCCAGCACTACTGGCCGCGATTCGCCGGCGACCGCCTGCCCGACTCCCTGGCCGGGATGGTAGTCGGCCTGGCTGACCGCCTGGATACCCTGGTGGGCTGCTTCGGCGCCGGTCTTATTCCCACCGGCTCGCAGGACCCTTATGCCCTGCGTCGCCAGGCTGCCGGCATGGTAACCATGGCCGTCGACCTCGACCTCCATTTTTCCCTGGCGGAAGCCATTGCCGCCGCTTACTCCTGCTATACGGCAGGCGGTATCGAGCTGGCTCAGGATTTAACTGCCGTCCAGGAGCAGCTGGCCGCTTTCTGCCGCCAGCGCCTGGAACACATCCTGGCGGAGAAAGGCACCCGCTACGACGTTATCCAGGCCTGCCTGGCCGCC
This sequence comes from Moorella sp. UBA4076, assembly GCA_002383405.1. Lineage (GTDB taxonomy): Bacteria > Bacillota > DSM-521 > Neomoorellales > Neomoorellaceae > Neomoorella. The sequence continues at coordinate 4,377 of DFYS01000041.1, read as the reverse complement.
GGCAGTGACGACGTGGCTGCTGTTCACCATCGTGCCCGCGATTTAAGCGTCTTCCGCGAGGAAGAGGGCTTTGCCGCCCTGCAGACGGCCTTCACCCGCGCCTTCAACCTGGCGCGCCAATCCGGGNNGATTATTTGGCGGCGTGTAAGGCCATGGCCGGGTTGCGGCAACCCATTGACGCCTTCTTTGACGGCGTCCTGGTGATGGCGCCGGAACCGGAAGTGCGCCAGAACCGCCTCGCCCTGCTCCAGGGCGTGGTGGACCTGGTTTTCCAGGTGGCCGATTTTTCCCGCCTGGCAGCCTGAATAAGATGTGAAATGTGAGAGGTGAGAAGCGGGATGCTTGTAGAAATTGGCTGCGCCAGTTTCAGGTTAAAGATTACCCACCTCTTATATCTTCTTTGATGGTAATGACGCGCTACCGTGGGCCGCTNNTGATGATGCGAGGGAAAGAAAGCAGAAATATTTTTGCCTCCGGGGAGGAATATCGCCGGCGATGTGGTATACATTGCAAAGTATATCCCTGGTGATGCAGGGAGAAATTACCTGCAGGAGTGAGTTTCCCTTCTTTTTGTATCGATATGCGGTGGGACCATTCATGACACCTGGCAGACAGCATCATCTCGTGCTTCGCGCTTCGCACCGCTCGCTTCCATACCCGGGGGTGGGATAAAAGGTGCAGCTTTCCCAGCGGCAGCAGCAGATCGTAGCCATCGTTAAGCGCTCCGGTCCCATCACCAGCCAGCAGATTGCCCGGGAACTGAATCTTACCCGTGCCGCCCTGCGTCCGGACCTGACCGTTTTGACCATGTCCGGTATCCTGGAAGCCCGCCCGCGGGTAGGTTATTTTTTAAGCACCAAACCCTCCCAGGCCCTGGTAGCCGAAGAAATAAAAAAAATTAAAGTCGGCGACGTTAAAGGCTTGCCGCAGGTCATCCGAGTCGATACCTCCATTTATGATGCCATCGTCAATATGTTTATCGAGGACGTCGGCACCCTGATGGTTGTTGATGCCGAAGGCCGCCTGGAAGGGGTTATCTCCCGCAAGGACCTGCTCAAAGCCGCCATTGGCGGCGGCGACCTGCAGAAGATGCCGGCTTCGATGGTCATGACCCGCATGCCCAACGTCATCTGTACCGCGCCGGAGGAATCCGTCCTGGCGGCCGCGCGNNGTGCGGCCGGCGGATGCCGAGGGGAAGAAACTGGAAGTAATCGGTCGCCTGACCAAGACGACCATCGCCCGGCTTTTTGTTGAACTCGGGGAAGGCAGATCCCAGTAAAGAGTTACTCATGATGGACTGAGAGCGGGGCAGGCTTTAAATCAGGAACTGGCGCAGCCAGTTCCGCCAAATATCCCACTTCTCATATCTCACTTCTCACATCTCATATACGAAGGAGGGTTTAACCATCGGCGTCATCTATGTCATCTCCGATTCCCTGGGGGAAACGGCCGAATACGTAGCCCGGGCCGCGGCCAGCCAGTTCGACGGCGGCGAAATAGATATCCGCCGGGTGCCCTACGTCACCGACGCCGAGCACCTGGAGGAGGTAATCCAGGAAGCGGCCCAGGAGAAGGGTATTATCGCCTTTACCCTGGTTTTACCGGAGTTAAAAAAGCAGCTGCTGCAGCTGGCGGCAGCGCAGGGCCTGGCTGCCGTTGACCTGCTCGGCCCCCTGATGGACGCCATCACCCGCGTTACCGGGGATGAGCCCCGTCTGGAGCCGGGCCTCATCCGCCGGACCGACGAGGATTACTTCCGCAAGATGGAGGCCATCGACTTCGCTGTCAAATACGACAACGGCAAGGATACCCGCGGCCTCATCCACGCCGACCTGGTTTTAGTCGGCGTTTCCCGGACCTCCAAGACGCCGGTGTGTATGTATTTGGCCCACAAGCGCCTGCGCGCCGCCAATCTTGCCCTGGTGCCCGAGGTACCCCTGCCGGAAGAATTGCTCGCCCTGACGGCGGAAAAGATAATAGGGCTGACCATTGATGCCGAGCAGCTATACCAGGTTCGCCAGGAGCGGTTGCGCACCCTGGGATTGCCGGGTCCGGCGGGCTACGCCACGCGGGAGCGCATCGAAGAGGAACTGGCCTATGCCCGCCGGGTTATGGACCAACTGGGCTGCCCGGTGATCGATGTTACCAATAAGGCCGTCGAAGATACGGCCGGTAAGATACTGCAAATCTACTATCGGAGGGAAAGTAGTTATGGCAAGTAAAAAGTACGTCTACCTGTTTAACGAGGGCCGGGCCGATATGCGCCTGCTCCTCGGCGGCAAAGGCGCCAATCTCGCCGAAATGACCAACATCGGCCTGCCGGTGCCTCCAGGGATTACTATCACCTGCGAGGCCTGTAATGAATACAACCGCCTGGGGCAGCAGTTCCCGCCCGGCATGGGGGAAGAAGTCGCCGCCCGCCTGGAAGACCTGGAAAAGACCATGGGCAAAAAACTGGGTGACCCGGAGAACCCCCTGCTGGTTTCCGTTCGTTCCGGGGCGCCGGTATCCATGCCCGGCATGATGGATACTATTTTGAACCTGGGCTTAAATGACCGGTCAGTTAAAGGCCTGGCCGCCCAGACCGGGGATGGGCGTTTTGCCCTGGACTGCTACCGCCGCTTCATCCAGATGTTCGGCAACGTCGTTCTGGGGATCGAAAATAGCCATTTTGAGGCCGTTTTGGATAAACATAAGGAGCGCCTGGGCGTCAAATTTGACCACGAACTGACACCTGCCGCCCTGCNNGGAGATTATTGCCGAGTACAAGGATGTCGTTAAAAACCAGAGCGGCCGCGATTTTCCCCAGGATCCCCGCGAACAGCTGGACCTGGCCATCTGCGCCGTCTTCGGCTCCTGGAACAACCCGCGCGCCATCGTTTATCGCAAGATCAACAAGATTGCCGATGACCTGGGCACCGCCGTCAACGTCCAGACGATGGCCTTCGGCAATATGGGCCCCACCAGCGGCACGGGGGTGGCCTTTACCCGCAACCCCTCTAACGGCGAAAAGGGTATCTACGGCGAGTATCTCATCAACGCCCAGGGTGAAGATGTGGTCGCTGGCATCCGCACCCCCAAACCCATCAGCAGCTTGAAGGACGAGATGCCGGCGATCTACCGCCAGTTTGAAGATATCTGCCAGCTGCTGGAAAAACACTACCGTGACATGCAGGACATCGAGTTTACCATTGAAAAGGGCAAACTCTTCATCCTCCAGACCCGCAACGGCAAGCGTACCGCGGCCGCAAGCGTGAAAATCGCCGTCGACATGGTGGGCGAAGGGCTTATCAGCAAGGAAGAAGCCGTTCTGCGCGTTGACGCCGATCAATTGGGCCAGCTCATGCACCGGCGCATCGACCCCGGCGCTAAACTGGATGTCGTAGCCAGAGGACTGCCTGCCTCGCCTGGCGCCGCCTCCGGCCAGGTGATCTTTGACGCCAGCGAAGCCGAAAAGAAGGGCCTGGATGGCCAGAAGGTCATCCTGGTACGCACCGAAACCACCCCCGACGACATCCACGGCATTGTCCAGGCGCAGGGTGTGCTTACCGCCCGCGGCGGTATGACCAGCCACGCCGCCGTGGTGGCCCGCGGCATGGGCAAGCCGGCCATCACCGGTTGTGACGCTATTAAGATCGACTTAGATAACAAATGCTTCTACATAGGGGAGCTCACGGTCAAAGAAGGCGACGTCATCTCCATTGACGGTGCCACCGGTAACGTCGTCCAGGGTGAAGTCCCCCTGATCGACCCGCAGCTCACCGATGAATTCGAAACCATCCTGGCATGGGCCGACTCCTTCCGGCGTTTGCGGGTGCGCGCCAACGCCGACACGCCGGCAGACGCTGGTAGAGCCCGCGAATTCGGCGCCGAGGGTATCGGCCTCGCCCGTACCGAGCACATGTTCATGCAGGTCGACCGTCTGCCAGTGGTCCAGGAGATGATTCTGGCCAAAACGAAAGAGGAGCGGCAGGCAGCCCTGGATAAACTGTTGCCCATGCAGCAGGGTGACTTCTACGGCATCCTGAAGGCTATGGCCGGCCTGCCGGTGACTATCCGCCTTCTCGACCCGCCCCTGCACGAGTTTCTGCCCAACATTGAGGAACTGCTGGTGGACGTCACCCGCCTGCAGGCTGCCGGCGGCGATCCGAAAGAGTTGGAAGCTAAACGGGCCCTCCTGCGCGAGGTACGGGCGCGGCACGAATTCAACCCCATGCTCGGCNNCACCGCGGCTGCCGCTTAGGGATCACCTTCCCGGAGATCTACGCCATGCAGGCGCGGGCCATCTTCCAGGCCGTCGCCCGGCTGGTCCAGGAAGGCGTTAAGGTGCTGCCGGAAGTGGAGATCCCCCTGATCATCCATGTCAATGAGCTGAAG
>DFYS01000146.1:1399-2772 GCA_002383405.1 Moorella sp. UBA4076 | reverse complement strand
TTTCAATAAGTCAAGCCTGACCCCATATTCCGATCAGAGGGATTTAATGACGCCTATGAATGTTTCACGGTACAATCTTTACTCCGAGCACTTGATCCGCCGATACGGCGAGAAAGTCTACAAACTGCCCGTCAACCTGCCGGGTACCTGCCCAAACCGCGACGGCAAGCTGGGAACTGGAGGGTGCGCCTACTGCGACGAGCAGGGAGCCGGCTTCGAAGCCCTTTCCAGCGATCTGTCCATCGAGGAACAGTTGGCCCAAAACCGCGTATTTTTCCAAAAAAGGTACAAGGCAAAAAAATTCATCGTCTACTTTCAGTCTTTCACAAACACCTACCTGCCCTTCGATCAGTTCTGCGCGAACATGGAAAAAGCAGCCCAGGGCGAAGATATCGTGGGGATATCCGTTTCAACCCGCCCGGACTGCATCAACGACCAGTACCTGGATTTCCTGGCCGGCCTGCAGGATGAAAAAAAGATAGATATTTCTGTGGAACTCGGCCTGCAGACAGTCAACTACCATACCCTGCTCTCCGTTAACAGGGCTCATACTCTAGCGGAATTTATCGACGCCGCAATCAGGCTCCGGTCGAGAAACCTGGAAACCTGTGCGCATATTATCCTCAACCTTCCTGGGGACGAAATGGCGGACGCGGTCGAAAACGCAAAAGTACTTTCCGCACTGGGCGTAAAATATGTTAAAATACACTCATTGTACATAGTTAAAGGTACACCCTTGGGCGAGGCGTACCTTCGCTCGGAGTTTGAGGTTACCCCTCTTGAGGAGTACCTGGACCGGGTGGTAGCCTTTCTGGAGTACTTGGACCCCGCTTCCGTCATCCAGCGGCTTGTCAGCAGGGGGCCATTCAATAAAGTTCTTTTCTCCAACTGGGGAATAAGCTGGTGGCAGGTTAAACAGAAAATCGAAAGCCGCCTGGAGGAAATGGACACCTTCCAGGGATGCCGTTTTAATTATTTAAACGGCCGGGCACTAAGATAAAATAGAGGTGTTGATCATGGAAATTCCCGTGGAAACAGAAAGCTATACATTTGAAGAGGCGCTGGCCAGGCTGGAATCGGTGGTCAGAGAACTTGAGAGCGGCAAACTCCCGCTGGAAAAAGCCCTGGAGCTGTTCGAAAAGGGAATTGCCCTTTCCAGCATCTGCAGCGAACAGCTTAAGGAAGCCGAACGCAGAATAACCCTGTTGATTGCCGGTGAAAAGGGAGAACTCGTCCTGGACTCCACAGGAACAAAAGAAGATGAATGATTTTTTAAACGAATTTGAACTGCGGGCGGCGATAGTCAACGATTCCCTGGAACAGTACCTGCCTCCCGAGGATACCTACCCCCCGCTGATCCACCAGGCCATGCG
>DFYS01000146.1:0-1327 GCA_002383405.1 Moorella sp. UBA4076 | reverse complement strand
AATGACGATTTCCGGCGGGGCAGGCCGACCAGCCACTGCGTATACGGCGAGGCTATGGCCGTGCTGGCGGGAGACGCCCTCTTAACCCTGGCTTTTGATCTCCTTACCTGCGAAGAGATAGAACAGCACATTCCGGCCGGCAGAGTGCTCCAGGCCGCCCGGGAAATCGCCCGGGCATCGGGAACAATGGGGCTCATCGGCGGGCAGGTTATGGATATACTGGCCACGGATAAAGATATGGACGGTTCGATCCTTGAATATATTTACCTTAATAAAACAGGCGCTTTATACCGTGCGGCAGTCAGGGCGGGCGCAATTCTGGCCGGCGCCGGCGAAAGTGAGCTTCTCGCGCTGACCGGATTTGCCGAACACCTCGGCCTGGCTTTCCAAATCAAGGACGACCTGCTGGACATAGAGGGCGAAGACGCCAGGCTGGGCAAAGCCACGGGCAGCGATTTGAAAAATAAGAAATTTACCTACCCGGTCCTGTTCGGCATTGAAAAGGCCAGGCAAAAAGCAGCCCAGTCGATATCCGCAGCAAAAGACAAACTGGCCGTCTTCGACGAAAAGGCGGATTTCATGCGCCGGCTGGCTGATTTTGTAATTACCAGGGATTTTTAGAAAAAGCATGAAAAGAACCGGACGCCCTTTTAAAATACCGCTATTCAGGCTGTATGCATAAAAGTGAGTTTTTTATCTTCTAAGTGAATATTTGCTGGTTTTGGGCCGTTTGTGGTATAATATTATTTGTATTTAAAAGGTAAGTGATTCAGTATCCTAGTCGGGGATATCTTTTTTGAAGGCGGGCCTAAAAATCCGTCAAGGGCATATCGATGAAGTTCCTGGTGCTGGCTACTAGCGCCCAGCCGGGGGCTGGTACTGGGAGTTAAGGCAGTGGGGCGATCTGCAATGGCATGCAGGCGTTGACCCCGCTGCCGTGGAGACCCAAGTTTGTGGGGATGCCGGCCTGTTCAGGGTTTGCTTAACTATGGCTTGGGGTGTGAACCTGCATGTGGTAGGAAGCTGCGTGCAGTGTAGCCTGCCTTGAGTGGCAGCGGTGGATGCCGCTTGAAGAAGCTGCTGTGGGCACGGGCCCGTACCCGGCGTGCTTAAGGCTGAAACCGTTGGTGCAAAAGAGGCTAGAGAAAGACCACCCGCGGAGGAAAACTCCTAGGCTGATCGGTAAATACCGGGACAGCACGGGGATTAAAGTGTGGACTAAGTGGTAATTCAGTCCTGAGCTTTTGCTCAGAGGCGGGCTGAAAGGGAAACCACCGGATTGGCGACAACCGGCGCCCCACCTGGGAAAACCTACTGGACCTAAGCC
>DFYS01000114.1:5491-5633 GCA_002383405.1 Moorella sp. UBA4076 | reverse complement strand
AAACTGGCCGAACAGGGCGAGTACAAAAAGCTGCTCATCGCATCCCCGGACCGGCTGGCCCGCTTTGGATATGCGTACATTGAACGACACCTCAGATACTGCGGCGTAGAAGTAATCGCCATTGCTGAAAAAGAACCGGAGG
>DFYS01000114.1:3881-5335 GCA_002383405.1 Moorella sp. UBA4076 | reverse complement strand
CCCCCTGACCACCGAAATGCGCCTTTTCTGCGCTCTAATCCGCTGGGCCTTTAACCGGCTGTTGGAAGGAAGTACGCGGGAAGAGCTTAAAAAACAGGGCCAGGCGATATTCGGCTTAAACTCCCGCTACTGCGACGACGCTATCCTGAAGGCGCAAGAAATCATCAACTCCCAGCAAGAGCTGCTGAGCATAGAGATTAAAGAAACAGAAACCAAGCTAGCGCGGGCGCAAAAGAAGCTCCACCAGGCGACAAAGGACTTGGCCCGAGCAGTTGATACCGGCGAGGCTACTAAAATTGCCAGAGCCAAACTAACCGTCCACGGCCGGAAAATGCGGGTCAAAAAGCTGCGGGATAAACTGGCAGAACTGCAAGCCCACCAGGAGGGCGGCACTATCCCCAAAGTAGTCTTTGGCGGCCGGACCCTCTGGCAGCAGGTCTGTAAAGGCAAAGCCAGCCGGGAAGAATGGCGCAATGCCCGGCAGAACCGGTTATACGCTCGCGGCGACGCAAGCAAAGGCGGCAACCCGAATCTGAAGATTACTTATCACGAAGGGCAGTTCACCCTTTCTGCAGCCATCTCCCACCTGTCCACCCAAACCGGAGCAGATAAACTTGGCCGGCCGGTCATGAGAAACGCGCCGCGGGTGACAGGGAAACTCTGGCTACCGGAGAAACACCGGCTGAAAGTGTGGGAACTGCTCCTATCCGGCGCCCCTTACACGGTAGAGCTAATCAGGGCTAAAGACGGCCGTTACCATGCCCATATCACCTTTACCGTCACGCAACCCCGGACAGTAACCAACCCCAACCGCGGTTACTTAGGGATAGACACCAACCCGGACGGGGTAGCCCTGGCCAGTGCCGGTTACACCGGCCAGCCGGAACCCTGGCCGCAAGGCTTCACCGTACTTTATCCAAAAGCCCTGCATAAATTCCAGGGGGAATTTCAGGTAACGGTCCATCCGAACGGCTTTCTCTATATCAAGATACCGGAATTAGCCTACAGCCGGGGTTACCGGCGTACCTACCTGATTGGCGTCCTGGCCAAAGTGGTGGTGGACATCGCTAAAACCTTAAGCAAACCCATTGCCATCGAAAACCTGGACTTCGGCCAAGACCGGCTGGACACCAACAAAAAGTTCAACCGCATGGCGGCCAATTTTCCGTTCAAAAAGATAACCGAAGCCGNNATCGGCTACTACAAGTACATGGAGCGGTATGGGATAACAATCCACCATGCCGCGGCATATGCAATCGCCCGGCGGGCGATAGGTTTCAAGGAAAAGATCACTAAAGAGTTAAAGCAAAAGGTTCTGGCCCTGAAAGCGAAGCTGAACCAGAAGGCCAATTCCTTGCCTGGGGAAGGAAAAGGGATGACCCGCAAGGCAAAGCGGCTTGTTTTAAGGCTGGACGAAAAGGTTCCCGTATATAACGGGCTGACCCGTTTCAAAC
>DFYS01000114.1:2486-3835 GCA_002383405.1 Moorella sp. UBA4076 | reverse complement strand
TGATGGTCAACGTAAGATGGGAACTCTGTGTTCTCCATAAGGCCGTGTCTTACGCCCTTAAAGCGCCGTTCTCCCGTCCGGGTGGGACGCCCGGGGCCGAGGCCGCCCTGTCGCAATGTCTGCTTCCCAGAGTAGGCAAATTAAATCCGAGAGGAGCGAAAACCTGGTCATAGGGTGGCCGGTTGCACAAAACTAACTCCTGTTAGTTATTGTCAGCTTTTTAGAACCAGGAAGAGCCGCATGACAAAAATGAGACAGCGTTTTTTGGCCGGGAGCCTGGTGATGCTGCTCCTGGCAACCTTTTTTCCCGGGTTAGCCCTGGCCGGGGGTACAGAGCCGGCTGATGCGGATGTTATCGCCGCGAAGGGTGAAAAAGCAGCCGTTACCCTGGAGCAGGCCATCCGCACCGTCAAAGACAACTTTACGATTCCCAAAGAATATTCCCGCTTTACTTCCAGTTACAGCAGCTACGACGGCCGCCAGACGTGGTCCCTGCAATGGAACGCCACCGCGGAGCCGGGCGGCAGTTTTAGCGCCAGCGTTGACGCCATAACCGGGGAAATCATGAACATGCACACCTGGAAGAACGAGAAGCAGCCGCAGCCAGGAGTCCAGCTGCCGGCTATCTCTATTGCTGAAGCGCGTAAAGTGGCGGAAAAGGTCTTAAACCAGCTGGCCGGCAAGTACCTGCCGGAGCTACAGGCACTGCCTGACGATAATCAGCTATTGCTCCTGAACAACTACGGCCCGGTTACCTACACCTTCCGCTGGCAGAGGTTGGTGAACGGCATCCCCTTCCCGGCCAACGGCGTTTACATCAGCGTCCGCGGTGATGACGGCCAGGCAGGCAACTACAACCTCAACTGGACGCGAGACCCCCTGCCGGCCGCCGCCGGTGCGATCAGCCCGGCAAAGGCGTGGGAGGTCTTTAATCAGGCTGGCATGTTAGAGTTACAGTATTACCTGCAGCCTCCCGTCCGGCCCCTGGCCGCGGGAGAGAAACGGCCGGTGCAGCTGGTCTACCGGCTGGCCCACCCCTCCGGCGGGCTGATTGACGCCCTGCAAGGCACCCCGGTGGAAATGGAGGGCGGCGGCTGGTTTGATAAAGGCGGCGGTGCCGGTGGCATGGGCGATATGGAGATGGCCCGTAAAGCTGCGGCTCAGGGTGATAATGAATCCAGACCCTTAAGCCCCGAGGAACTGCAGGAGATCGAAAAGGCGGCCAAACTCATCAGCCAGGAGGAAGCCATTGCTGCGGTGCAGAAATGGGTCGATATCCCGGCCGGGCTCACCCTGCGCAACGCCAATCTTTACGCCGACTGGCAGGACCCGGAAATCCGCAGCTGGAA
>DFYS01000114.1:0-2467 GCA_002383405.1 Moorella sp. UBA4076 | reverse complement strand
CAGTGAAAAAGGCGGCCAGCTGGACCGCCAGGCCGCCCAGGGGCTGGCCGAGGATTTCCTGCAGAAGGTACAACCACAGCGTTTTAAAGAAATGCAGCTCGATGAAAACAACCAGCGCAGCTGGGAACCGGTGCTCAAAGACGGCCAGAACCCGCCGCTGCAGGACTTCTACTACCGCCGCCTGGTTAACGGCATCCCCTTCCCCGGCAACGGCGTCAACATAACCGTGGACGCAGTGGCCGGCCGCATCACCAACTACAACCTCAACTGGGGTAACTACACTTTCCCGGCGGCTGCCGGTATCCTTGACGGGGCCAAGGCCACCGAGGCTTTCCTGAAGGAGCGTCCCCTGACCCTGAGCTATACCCAGATCTATAGCCCGGGCGGCCCGGAGCGGGGCAAAATCCAGTTAGTTTATCAGCCCCTGGGAGATCCCGGCCAGCCGGCGTCGGATATGATCGACGCCCGTAGCGGCCAGTTCCTGGACTGGGAGGGCAAGCCCATCACCATGCAGCCGCGGCCCTACCGCTTCAATGACATCGCTGGCAATTTCGCCGAAAAGGAGATCAACCTCCTGGGCCAGGCCGGCATCTTCGGCGAATACGGGGAATCCTTCCGCCCGGATGAAAACATAACTGTTGTTTCCCTGCTGCGAGCGATGCTCATGGTAAAGAACGGTGTTTGGGTTGCAAAAGACCTGAATGACGAGGAGATCCTGAAGCGGGCCCGCAATGAGCAATGGCTGCAGGAAGACCTGGCGGCGGGGGATAGTGTCAGCCGGGAACTCCTGGCGAAGTTCGTGATCCGTTTCCTCAACCTGGAGCGCGCCGCCCGGGTGGAAGGGATCTACAGGGTTCCCTACAGCGACGCCGCTTCCTTGAGCTCCGCTTCCCTGGGCTATGTGGCCCTGACCTGGGGCCTGGGGATTATCAAAGGCAGCGGCACGGCCTTTGAGCCCGGCCATACCACCAGCCGCGCCGAAGCCGCCGCCGTCCTGGTAAGGAGCATGGTAGTAAAACCTTAACCGCTGTGATTGCACTTTTTCACTGATGCCCTGTCCATGCCATGCCGGGCTTCTACCGATTATCGCAGCGAGTCCAGTTTGCTTTTTCGCAGATACACCGTCCCTACCATGCACGCGGCATTAGGATGCAGGATGAAATAGCCGCAGAATGCGAGTTTTACCAGGAAGGATTTACTAAGCCGGTGTCGAAATAACTAACTGAAGGAGAAATTACCAGGGAGAGGGGCGGGGTATGAATAAGCATTACCGGAGCCGATATTTCTGCCGGACATTAACCTTGTTGCTGGTGTTTATGTCTTTTAGCTGTGCAGCCCTGGCGGCGACGGGCTTTGAGGATGTTACCGACGGGCACTGGGCGGCCCGGCAGATCAGCCGGTCAAATGCCCTGAAAATAATCGGGGGTTACCCTGACGGGACTTTCCAGCCGGATCAGCCTGTTACCCAGCTGGAGGCGGTAATCATGGCCGTCCGCTGCCAGGGCACGAAGACCCTTTACGCTATCCCGCTGCCTTTTACTGTCCCGGCCTGGGCGGAAGAGGATGCAGCCCGGGCCGTGGGGCTGGGATTCCTGAAGAGCGGGGAAGATTTCGCGGCTGATGCTGCCGCGACGCGGGCCTGGGTGACCCGGCTGCTGGTGCGCCTGATCGGTAAAGAGACCGAAGCCCAGGGCGTCCTGGACCTGCCGGCGTTTACGGACAGCTACTTGATTCCGGCCTGGGCTGCGGGTTACGTCAAAGTAGCCGCGGAAAACAATCTGGTCAGCGGCTACCCTGATAATACCTTTCGGCCCGACACTGCTGTGACCAGGGCGGAAATGGCGGCTCTGCTCGGGCGGGCGCAGGAGTTTTTGCCTGCCTCGGAGCGGTTGCTGATTGGCAGACTTATAGCCGTGGGTCTGACCGAACTCACTATCAGCACCACTGATGGGGAAAGGCGTACTTTCCAGGTCGCCTATGACATCCCGGCCTATGATGAGAATGGCCCTATTTCCCTCCTGGCCCTGCAGCCCTCGGATCAGGTTTCCCTGGTAACCGACGGTGACAGGGTAAAATACCTCGAGAAGCTGGCGGCCGCACCCGCCGGTGCCGTGGTAAGCGGGAGCCTCCGGCGGGTTTACGCGGAAAAGCGAGCCCTGGTGGTGGAAGTATCCGGCGGTGAGTACCGCACCCTTTACCTGCCTGCGAACGGCGATGCGGTGATCAGCGGCGCCGGCGGGCCGGGGCTGGCGGCCCTGCAGCCGGGGGACGAAGTCGAAATAACCCTGGATGCGGCCAACTACGTGACTGGCATTACGGTAATCTTCCGCCCGCCGGGGGGTATTACCGAGGGCATTGTCTACGACCTGGACGCGGATGCCCTTTTGATTACCCTGCAGGGCGACGGCGACAGCCTGTCTTCCTACCGCCTGGCGGAACAGGTGAATGTGGTCGCTGCCGGTCAGCG
>DFYS01000046.1 GCA_002383405.1 Moorella sp. UBA4076 | reverse complement strand
GGCAGATAGCGCTGGAGCTTAGAGAGTGGCGGCCGGAGCAGTTACTATACATTTAACAATTTTGCAGGGCTTATTTTTCTTCAGCAGGAATTTTCCTCTCCATGGCGAATTAGAGTAATAGGGACAAAGTGGAAGCCTTTACCAGGAAGCTTCGTATAATCCCGGAAATGGGTTCGGGAGTATCTACCAGGTGACCGGAATCACCATGGCTACGAAGGCGTAGTTGCCTTTACGGTTATAACGGTAACCTGGTTTTCCTTTGTTCTTGCAACTCTTGCAACCGGTGTCCTGCTGATGCCAACGGCAACCAGAATGTGTAATTGGGAAGGGGGTGAGCAGGGGAAGAGGGGATATCAACGTTGGCTCATTGCCTGCAGTACCCATCGCGTTAACGGAGGAGTTACACTTTGAGGAGACGTTTATGGCGGCCCACCGCCACCATGAACAGGGTAAAGTGGGGTGCAGCAAGCTTGAAATCAGTAACCGGCGCTGCCGGTTACGACAGGCTTCTCACCTCTCATTTCCAATTTCACACATCCAATGTTTGAGGAGCTATTCATGGCGGCGTGCCGCCACCAGCGAAGGCGGGAAGGAGCCTTGCACAGCGGGGCTTCAGCAATGACGAATGAAAGAAAATGAGCAAACAGGAGGTGGACTCCGTAGCTTTAAAGTAAAGCTATGGAAAGAAGACAATGCAGAAAGCATGGCGTTTGATGTTAGTTTTAGTCCTGGCCCTGGCAGTGGCGATAGCGGCAGCCGGCTGCGGCGGCCAGGAACCGGCCGGCGATAGTGAGGGCGCTGACAAGCCGGCGGCCGGTGATCAGGCCAAACAGGATGAGAAGTTCAAGGTTGCCTTTATCTATGTCGGCCCGGTGGGCGATGCCGGCTGGAGCTGGGCCCATGACCAGGGCCGCAAGTACCTGGCCGAAAAACTGCCCTGGGTGGACGCCAGCACCTACATTGAGAGCGTCCCGGAGGGAGCCGACGCCGAACGGGTGCTGACGGAGCTGGCGGAAAAGGGCGCCAAAGTGATCTTTGCTACCAGTTTCGGTTACATGGACTATGTGATCAAAGTGGCCGAAAAGTATCCCGATGTCGTCTTCATGCACTGCTCCGGCTACAAGACGGCTAAAAACGCGGGCACTTACTTCGGCGCTATGGAAGAACCCCGTTATCTCTCGGGTATGGTAGCCGGCAAGATGACCAAAGCCAATGTCCTGGGTTATGTGGCTGCCCATCCCATCCCGGAAGTCGTCCGCGGCATCAATGCCTTTACCCTGGGGGCACGGGCGGTTAATCCCAGCGTCAAGGTAAAAGTCGTCTGGACCAATACCTGGTATGACCCGGCGGCGGAAAAACAGGCGGCGCAGAGCCTTCTGAACGCCGGCGCCGACGTCATCGCCCAGCACCAGGATACGCCGGGTCCCCAGCAGGCGGCCCAGGAGCAGGGCAAATACGGTATCGGCTATAATGCCGATATGCGTCAGTTTGCCCCCGAAGCCAACCTGACCAACCCGGTATGGGATTGGGGCCCGTACTACGTTAAAACCGTCGAAGCCGTTAAGAACGGCACCTGGAAATCGGAAGACTTCTACGGCACTATTAAAGACGGCATCGTCGACCTGGGTCCCTACGGCGATATGGTACCCCAGGATGTGCGCGACCTGGCAGGCAAGAAACGGCAGGAGATTATCGATGGCAAGTTCTACGTCTTCCAGGGACCGATCAAAGACCAGAGCGGTCAAGTCCGGGTTAAAGAAGGGGAGAAGATGACCTACGAGCAGATCCTGAGTTTTGACTGGTTTGTCGAAGGCGTCGAGGGCGAGATCGCTAAATAAGGAGCCGGCTTAAAGAAGGGCCGTGGAATTATTTTCCACGGCCTTTGCTATAATTGCAAAGTTAAGTTATACAATACTAACAAGCGAAAAATTTAATGACAAATAATCCCAGCGGGCAGGAATTCGACCGTGAGAGGGCGAATAAAGCAGGGAGATTTCGGAGGAGCCCTGAGGTGCTATGGGGTAGGTGACGGGATTGAGTGCTGGCAAGGGGCAGGCCGAGGAAACAGCGTGGATGCACGTTTGAGGTCCGAGGGGCTTGCCGCGCCTGTGGCCTGCGAAGCGAAGTCTTTGTATAAAAGCGTAACTAGCACCTGCAAGGAACCTGCCTCACTCCTGTAGCATCCTGCTGCTTTGGCGGGATGCTGTTTGCCGGGAGTCCTGACAGGGGCCGGCGTCCCCCGGGTGGATGTGCGAAATGAGAGCTGTGGGGAAGGAGAAATAAGCATGACCGCACCCTTAGTTGAGATGCGGGGGATAACCAAGGTTTTTCCCGGGGTGGTGGCCAACGACAGGGTGGATCTGGCGGTCCATGCCGGGGAGATCCACGCCCTGCTGGGGGAAAACGGCGCCGGCAAGAGCACCCTGATGAGCATCCTCACCGGCCTCTACCGGCCTGACGGCGGCGAAGTCTTTATTGATGGTCAGCGGGTAAATTTTCGTTCCCCGCGGGACGCTATCGCGGCCGGCATCGGCATGGTCCACCAGCACTTCCGCCTGGTGGCCCCCTTTACGGTGACGGAAAATGTGGCCCTGGGGCTGCCGGGCGGCCTCAGGCTCAATTTAAACCGGCTGGCCGCAGAGGTCGCCGCCCTTTCCCGGGAGTACGGCCTCCAGGTGGACCCCCAGGCCCGCATCTGGCAGCTCTCCGTGGGCGAGCAGCAGCGGGTGGAGATTATCAAGCTCCTGTATCGCCGGGCGCGGGTGCTGATCCTGGATGAGCCGACGGCGGTTTTGACCCCCCACGAAGCCCGCGACCTTTACCAGACGCTGAAGAAGATGGCCGCCGGCGGCTGCGCGGTCATCTTAATTACCCACAAACTCCAGGAGGTCATGGACGCCGCCGCTACCATCACCATTCTACGCGGCGGCAAAACCGTGGCCACGGTGAAAAAGAGCGAAACCAGCGAAAAAGAACTGGCGCGGCTGATGGTCGGCCGGGAAATCCTCTGGCAGGTTAACAAGCCTGCTGCTGGTAAAGGCGATAAAATACTGGCGGTAAAGGAACTAAGGGCGCTGAATGATAAAGGCCTGCCAGCCCTGCAGGGAATTAACTTCACCATCTATGGCGGTGAAATCCTGGGCATCGCCGGGGTGGCCGGCAACGGCCAGCGTGAGCTGGCCGAAGTCATCGCCGGCTTACGGCCCTGTCAGGGGGGGAGCATCACCGTTGCCGGCCGGGAGCTGGGCCAGTGTGACCCCTGCCGGGCGATCAACGCCGGCGTGGGCTATATCCCGGAGGACCGCCTGGGTACAGGTCTGGTGCCCAACCTGGGAGCGGTGGAAAACCTGTTGTTGAAGGAATACCGTAACCCCCGCTGGGGCCGTCTCCTTCTGGACCGCCGCGCGACGCGCCGCTGGGCGCAGGAGCTGGTGGAACGCTTCCGCGTCCAGATGGCCGGCCTGGAGGCGCCGGTCAAGATGATGTCCGGCGGCAACCTGCAGCGGCTGCTCCTGGCGCGGGAGATTTCCAGCCGGCCGCGGCTGCTGGTGGCCGTCTACCCGGCGCGGGGCCTGGATGTCGGCGCAACGGAAACGGTCCACCGTCTGCTCCTGGAACAGCGGGCGGCCGGGACGGCTATTCTCCTGATATCCGAGGACCTGGAAGAACTCTTCCGCCTGGCGGACCGTATCGCCGTCATGTATGAAGGTGAAATTATGGGCCTGGTGGATGCCGCGGCAGCTGATATCGAGGAGCTGGGCCTGATGATGGCGGGGGCGAAGCGAATGGAGGTTGGTGCCTGATGGCTGCATCTTCTGGATCTTCTTTGCCGCGGCCGGCAGCAGCTCCTTTAATCACCCTGGAAAAACGCCTGCAGCCTTCGCGGGTGATGGCGGTAGCAGTCCCGGTTATTGCCGTCGTCCTGGCCTTGATTGTAGGGGCCATCTTCCTGGCCGCGACCGGTTTTAAACCCCTGCAGGTCTATCAGAATATGCTGCACGGCGTCGTTGGTTCCAAATACGGGATGGCGGAGACGGTTGTCAAAGCCATCCCCTTGATGCTATCCGGCCTGGGCGTGGCTGTGGCCTTCCGCATGCTCCTCTGGAATATCGGCGCTGAAGGGCAATTCTATATGGGCGCTTTTGGTGCCAGCTTCGTGGCCTTATATTTTCCCCATCTGCCGGCCTATATCATGCTGCCGGCCATGTTCGCCGCCGGCCTCATCATGGGAGGGTTGTGGGCGCTGCTGCCGGCGTTGCCGCGGGCGAAATGGGGCGTCAATGAAGTTATTACCACCTTGATGCTGAACTACGTGGCCATCCTGTGGGTGGATTACCTGGTTTACGGCCCCTGGAAGGACCCCGAGGGTTTTAATTTCCCCCTGACGGCTCCCTTCAGCAAGGCCGCCACCCTGCCGGTGATTGCCGGTACCCGCGTTCATACGGGGTTGATTTTCGCCCTGCTGGCGGCCGTCATCCTGGCCGTTATTCTCTGGCGTACCCGCTGGGGCTACGAAATCCGGGTCATCGGTGAAAGCCCCCGCGCGGCCCGTTATGCAGGTATCAAAATCGAGCGCAATATCATTCTGGTGATGATGCTGAGCGGCGCCCTGGCCGGGCTGGCGGGGATGAGCGAGGTAGCGGGTATCACGCATCGCCTGCAGCATGGTATTTCCCCCGGCTACGGCTATACGGCGATTATTATCGCCTGGCTGGCGAAACTCCACCCGGCGGCTATTATCCTGGTATCTTTACTTTTCGGCGGCCTTATAGTCGGTGGTTACAGCGTCCAGACTTCCGGGGTGCCGGCGGCGACAGTGGCTATGCTCCAGGGAGCCATCCTCTTTTTTGTCCTGGGGGGCGAGATTTTAACCCGCTACCGCTTGCACTTCGGCCGTAAGGAGGTAAAGTAGCAGCATGGATAGTTCGGTCTGGATCGCCACCCTGGCGGCGGCTATCACTGCCGGCACGCCTATCCTTTATGCCGCCCTGGGGGAGATAATTACCGAAAGGGCCGGGGTATTGAACCTGGGCGTAGAGGGCATGATGCTGGTGGGGGCGGTGACCGGTTTTATGGTCGCGGCGCGCACAGGCAACCCCTGGCTGGGTTTCCTGGCGGCCCTGCTGGCCGCCGGCGTTATGGCCGCCATCTTTGCCTTTCTGACTATTACCCTGCGGGCCAACCAGGTGGTGACCGGCCTGGCTCTGACCATCTTCGGCACCGGTTTGAGCGGCTTCCTGGGCAAACCCTTCGTCGGCGTTCCCCTGGCGCGGAGCTTCCAGCCGGCGGCCATCCCCCTCTTGACGGATTTGCCGGTTATCGGCCCGATTTTCTTCCGCCATGACCCGTTGGTTTACCTGACCTATATCCTGGTCCCCCTGCTCTGGTATTATTTTTACCGCACCCGGCCGGGCCTTAATTTGCGCGCGGTGGGGGAGAACCCGGCGGCGGCCGACGCCCTGGGGGTCAACGTTTTCGCCCTGCGCTATATCTACGTTATCATCGGCGGCATGCTGGCCGGGGCCGGCGGCGCTTTCCTCTCCCTGGCCTATGCCCCCAGCTGGCTGGAGAACATGACCGCCGGCCGGGGCTGGATTGCCGTCGCCCTGGTGATCTTCGCCGTCTGGGACCCGGTGAAGGCCATCCTGGGCTCCTATCTCTTCGGCGGCGTCGATGCCCTGACCTATACCCTGCAGGCGGCCACCAGAATTGCTATCCCCTCTTTTTTCTTGAAAATGCTGCCCTATATCCTGACCCTGGTGGTGCTGATTATCGCCACCCGCCAGACCCTGGTCAAGCATATCGGCGCGCCCGGCGTCCTCTCTATCCCATACGACCGCGAGGAAAGGTAGGGCGGTCGCCGGGCCCCTTTACCCCGGCGCCGCGCCGGCCATCCCCTGCGACCGCGAGGGAAGGT
>DFYS01000090.1 GCA_002383405.1 Moorella sp. UBA4076 | reverse complement strand
CAGTAAGACCCCTGGAAGACTACCAGGTAGATAGGCCGGGAGTGTAAGAGGGGTAACCCTTTGAGCGGACCGGTACTAATCGGTCGAGGGCTTGACCATAAAGTAAGTGGGCACTATCAACCTCGCTGGGTAGTTTTGAAGGAACAAAAGATTTCTGGCGGTAACAGCGGAGGGGAAACACCCGTTCCCATCCCGAACACGGCAGTTAAGCCCTCCAGCGCCGATGGTACTGGGGATTACCCCGGGAGAGTAGGACACTGCCAGGAAGTTTTTCAGGGAGCATGGAGATAACCTCCATGCTCTTCCCTTATACATTTACATTGTCCTCCTGGCGCCGGTTGCGCGGGTAACAGATAATCCTCGGTAGCTCAATGGTAGAGCGCTCGGCTGTTAACCGAGTGGCTGCAGGTTCGAGCCCTGCCCGGGGAGCCATTACTTACACCCCGCCCCTGCGGTTTACTCCGCAAGGGCTTTTTCGTTTACAATCTTTTACAATCTTTGCCGCCGCGTCCTGATCCCGGACTGCACAAACAGCCAAAGCTCAGCGCCTGCGCATGAAGGTCAGCGCTGTGCCTTTTACCAGAATTTCAGGGACAGAATTTCCCCTTAATTTTCCGGCCACCAGAAGGAATACCGGTTTTTCTGTCGAACACAATATGGAAAAACATGCCTGATAGGTGCAACAATCACATACGCGCAGCGAGGGAGTCGAGAGTTGCCCATGGCTGGGACGGTTGCTGAACAGTGATGTCCGGAACTCCTCATGAGGAACCTGTGATATTGAGATGTAAACGCCGAAGGCCTGAACGGGGGCACCGATCTATCAAGAGAAAGCGGCCGCTGCGAGGCTACCTATGAGGTCAAACGTGAGTGGAGTCGAATGATGGAAGACCGATGGATCTCCGTGGATGAGATTGCTGACCATCTCGGCATCAAGCGGGATACGGTCTATAAGTGGATTAGCGAACGACAGATGCCGGGCCACAAGATCGGTCGGATTTGGAAGTTCAACACCTAACTTTTGAGTAAAACCGTTTTGACCACTGCAACTCCAATAAATTTATTGATGAGATTGGGATAATCTTTCTGCATTATATATTCCATCCCATCAGTATTCATGATAGAATACGATGAGAGGTGTTATGAATGCCTTATCGTGAGATTCCAATTAAAACCAAAGTCAACGCGGTCATAGACCATATCAGGGGTCTTAAACCATCGGCAATTGAACAAAAACACCATGTCGACCGTGATTCCTTAAGGTTATGGGTCAAGAAGGCAAAGGCCGCGATGGTGGCTGCCCTTACTTCAAATCCAGGCCGACATTCTGCAAAATATGAAGAAAGCATCAGAGTGCCATCACGGATATCACAGAAATCGAACGTCGCTAATCCACCTCCACCCCTGGAGTTGAAAAGGACTGCTTTGCCTCAACAATGCCCGCTTTGCGGTGGTACTCACTTGGTCAGGAATGGCTCTTACCTGAGTGGTGGCAAACGGACGCCTTCGGAGCGAGTGCAGCGTTATATTTGCCGGGATTGCGGGGGCAATCTCTATCAGCCAAAAAAACTCTAGCAGAAGCTGTTAGCAATCCGTGTCGTTATGGAATCCGTGCCAAAGCCCGAATGGGAAGCGGCGAGGATTAGAAAGCGTGACTGGCAACGAAGCCAATTGCCAGAGCGGATACGGGTACTGGTGCTTGATGACCAGCGGCTACGGAACAGTATCTGCTGGTTCATGTTCGGCGAGGAGGATGTCAGATGAGCCAATACACAAAACAGGAACTCGAAGAGGCAAAGACCTCGCTTGCTTCTACCCTCAGCAAGTGCGAGAAGATTCAGGAAGATTCAGGAGGGCGGCAAGCTGCAATCCTTGCAGAAAACCCTGAGCGACAGGCGGGTTAATGCCCTGCGGGTTGCGTTGGCTCTGATTGAAAAGGAAATGAGGTGCAAAGATGCCGATTGACTATAAGAAAACCGAAAAGGAACTCTACCAACCCAAGACCACACCGTCCGTCATTGATGTACCAGAGATGAAGTTCATCGCCGTGGACGGCAAGGGCGACCCGAATTCCAGCGAGAAATACGCCGCTGCAGTGGAGTTGCTGTATGGGCTTTCCTATACCATCAAAATGGATAGCAAGGCGGTCTTGGAATATGTCGTGCCGCCGCTTGAGGGGTTTTGGGAAGTGGCTGACAATTTCAAAGGCGGTGGAGCGACGATAACCGACAAGAGCAAGTTTCTCTGGACAATGCTTATCCGTCAGCCCGATTTCGTAACCGCCGAGTTGCTTGAGAGCGCCAAAGCCACACTCGCCAAAAAGAAGCCGGGAGTTGATGTGTCAAAAGCACGGCTCGAGGCAATCACAGAGGGCTTGTGCGTTCAGGTTATGCACATCGGCTCTTACGACGATGAACCCGCTACGGTTGCGGCGCTTGATAAATTCGCGGCAGATAACGGCTATGCTGTTGATATGAGCGGAAACCGCCGCCATCACGAGATTTACCTCAGTGACCCGCGCAAGGTGGCACCGGAGAAACTGAAGACGATAATTCGTCATCCTGTGGTGAAAGGAGAATCACTGTGAATCGAATAAATATCATAGCCCTCGGTGTCCACGATATGGCAAGGTCGGTAAAGTTCTATCGAGACCTCGGTTTTGAATCCAATGAAACCGACGAATGCCCGCAGGTGATTTTCTTTAACACTACCGGCACGAAGTTTGAACTATACCCCATACAGGGCATAGCCGAGGACATCGATGCGGAGAACCCGCCGAAAATCGCCGAAGGCTTCATGGGGATTACACTTGCCTACAACGTCAGGACGGAGCAGGAAGTCCGAGATACGATTGAACTCGCTCGTAAAGCAGGGGCAGTTATCGCCAAGGAACCGCAGCCAGTTTTTTGGGGTGGCTACCACGCTTACTTCGCTGACCCAGACGGCTACTATTGGGAAGTTGCCTATGGTGCAGATGCTTGGAAATTCGACGAACAGGATATGCTCATTTTATGCCATCGGCAATGAACCTTTTAAGATTTCCTAAACCTTTTAAGTTTTCCTCTACTCGACCGAAAGGGGGTGTGCAAAAACCCAGGGGAGGCCCATGTTTACAGTTAATGAACTTCAAGCCCGGTCTATGGAAGAGGAATATCCCCTGGCGGCAGACGATCACCAGGTCATCGCTCAGGCTAAAAGTGGCCTGGAAGCCGTAGTCAAACTGGCTCGCAGGCGGGCACCGGAGTGGTTTTTGGGATTCAGGGATGTTACTAACGCCACAAACGAGCGTACAGCCATTTTTAGCGTTTTGCCCCAGGGGGGGGTAGGGCACAAATTGCCGTTAAAAAATAATTTGACTATCCTATTGTATTTTATAATAGCTTATAATATCTTATAGGAAGAGGTATAATATGACTGCCTGGATAGTTCTTCTCCGTAAATCTGCTAAGGAACGTAGGGAAGGGAAGGAAGGGCATGGCTATATCATCTCCCACCATGCTTTTCGCAGGATAGGCGAACGGGGCATTGCCGAAGAGGATGTTTTGCGCTGTGCCCTCGAGGGGGAAGTTTTAGAAACCCAGGATCATGGCCGGGACCTCAAGGTTCTTGTTCAAGGAGTTGATGGTGAAGGCCAGGAGTTTTACATGGTGGTGGCCTTGAGTTTCCCCCGACCGGTTATTGTAACTGTTTGCCGCTTCCGGGAGGAAGCCTGGGAGGATTTAGGGCCTTTTAAAAAAAGGCGTTAGGAGGATTAACTAATGCAATGTTATATCTGCGGTGGCGAAATGAAAAAAATCAAGAAAGACGTGGAAGCAACCTGGAAAGGTCGCACCATTATCTTTCGAGGTATGGATGCCTGGGTATGTGAAGCATGTGGGGAACAGGCTTACGAGCCGGAAGACGTGCGCCTGATGCAGGGCCTGATCCAGGGCACCCTTAAACAGGCCGAGTATCCAGAAATAATGAATGTCGAGGAAGTGGCCGACCTGCTGCGGGTAAGCAACCAGACGGTCTATAATCTGGTCAGGAACGGCAAGCTGCCGGCCACTAAAATCGGGCGGGAGTGGCGCTTTTCCCGAACGCAAATTCTAGCGTTAGTTAAAGGAGAAGATTTTTTCGAACAGGCGGTAGGTTTAGCAGCTCGTGAGGTGGGAGGAAATGGCATCTCTGCCAATGACACTGAAATAATTCAAAAACACCTGGCCGAGATGGGTCAGTTAAGGGGGTAGGCATCTTGTGCTTACCTCCTTTTCATCATGCAAGAGAATTGCGTTTCCAGCTCAATCTTTCCGGTCCCGTAGACCCCTGGGAGGTTGCTGATAGACTGCAAATTAAAGTTTCTGAAGAGCCCCTGGATGCTGACGGTTATCTTCTGCAGAGGAACAACAATACCCGCATCCTTATAAGCAAGGAAATTGACTATGAACCTCGTAAGCGCTTTACTATAGCCCATGAGATAGGCCATTTTTACATACCCCATCATCAAGCGGAAATTTTTCGTTGCCTACCGAAAGATCTTCAATCCTTCCGTACCAATAAGAAAATAGAAAATGAGGCAAATGAATTTGCGGCCGAGTTTTTTTTGCCAGCAGTCGAAGTGGAGAAATACCTTAAACATCCACCTGACTTTAATCTCATTAAAGAAGTAAGCGGGGTGTACGGTACCTCTTTAGCAGCAACTGCAATAAAAATAATAGAATTAACCTATGAGAAAGCAGCCGTAATCCTCTCAGAAGAAGGGGAAGTTAAGTGGTTTGCTAAATCCAAATCCTTTCCTTACTGGATTAACAAAGATAAACTTCACGAATGGACTTATGCCTACGACTATTTTGTTCAAGGAACCTTAGCGGTTTCGGGACTTCAGCAACTACCGGCAGTTGCTTGGTGCCAGGGGGCACCAAAAGATGTAGTAATAGTGGAAGAGTCCGTAGCCTTTGAGCGTTTGGGAATGGTGCTAAGTCTTTTACGAATACCAATTAGTGAAACGGAAGATAATTTAGACGACAATTTTATTTAACTATAAGGTGGTTCGAACCCGGTAGCGTGGCGTCCACGATTTTTCCCTGGCCGCTGCGCACAACAATCAAGTTGAAGTGCTATTTCTTCGATATCATACAGCAGATTACGTCTCTATCTTTGTCGCGGCGGACCAAAAGCAAGTTTATCCCTTTCCCCAGCATGAAAACCTTTACATCCCACCAGGTACCTGTCCCATCAGGAATTTAATGAGCCGTAGTCGAATGTTAGAAAACATCCCCCTTCTCACCTCCCACTTCACACATCTCATTGAGGGGTATATGCTGCCGGCCGCGGGTTATAATCTGGCTATGGGGTTAAAATTGATGCCTGCAATAGTAGTAGAGAATATGATAATCCTGGGGCGCCTGCTTTTCCAGGCCCTGCCGGAGGTAAACAGGGAATTAAACCGCTGGCGGCAGCTGGCAGCTGCGAGTCCGGATCAGGAATTGGGGTATCAGGCCCTGGCGAGCCTTAGCAAAAAGAAATTTCACTGCCAGGGCGGCAGCGTCTATGCCACCTGGCCGCGCCGGTACCGGCAGCAACTGCTCAAGGCCATTATTGCTCTGCAGACGATCAGCGATTACCTGGATAACCTCTGTGACCGGGCCGGCGTCCAGGATGAAGAGGCTTTCCGCCAACTGCACCTGGCTTTTACCGACGCCCTGACGCCCGGGAGGACAGGGCATGACTATTATGCCCGCTACCCCTATTGCTGCGATGGCGGTTACCTGCCGGCGCTGGTACGGGCCTGCCAGGAAGCCCTGGCAGCATTACCAGGTTATCCAGCGGTGCAGGGGGAGATCCTTTACCTGGCTGATTTATACTGCCGCCTTCAGACGATCAAGCATATAGATGTTAACAGTCGCCAGGAGAGATTACAGGCCTGGCTGGAACCCTTACTGCACCAGATACCTGTACCTGTCTGCTGGTGGGAACTGGCGGCGGCTACTGGTTCCACTCTCGGTATTTTTGCCCTGATGACCCTGGCGACCGGGAAAGAGGTTCATGTTGCCGCAGCTGCCAGGCTCAGAGAGGCCTATTTCCCCTGGATTGGCGGTTTACATATCCTCCTCGATTATTTTATTGACCAGCAGGAGGACCGGGAAGGGGGCGACCTGAATTTCTGTACCTTCTATCGTGACGACCGGGAGACCGGCCAGCGGTTACAGCTTTTTCTCACCCAGTCCCTGGCCAGGGCGCAGGACCTCCCGGAGCCATTCTTGCACCTGATGGTAGTCCGGGGTTTGCCGGCCCTGTACCTTTCCGATGGCAAGGCCGCCGGCCGGGAACAGGCCGCCGCCAGGCGGGCTATCCTGCAGGCGGCCGGTCCCCTGTCGTGGAACCTCTATCGCCTCTGCACGACCCTGCGGCGGCTGGGTATAATTTAACAGCCCCGGCCAGATCACCAGGAGAAACGCCCATATTGCCCATTTGACCTCTCACTTCCCACATCTATTTCCAGGGGAGAGAGGATGCGGGCCGCCAGGAGAGCCAGGTCGTCCTGGGCCGGGTGGGCCGGCAGTTTGTCCAGGGCTTCCAGGGCCAGGGCAATCTGCTCCCTGGCTGTAGCAGCAGTATAAACGTCACAGTTTAAATGCCGGGCAGCAGATGCCAGTTCCTCCATTTCCGCAGCATCAAGGCCGGCGTCTATTTTGGCCTGCCACCGGGGGGCATCGGGGGTGAGCTCCAAAAAGCGCAAAACCGGCAGGGTAATAATACCATTGGTTAGGTCCTGACGGGCGGGTTTCCCCATTCTGTCGGCCGACCCGAAAAGATCAAGACAGTCATCGACAATCTGGTAGGCCAGGCCCAGGTGCCAGCCGAACCGGGTCAGGTAACCCTGCTGCGAGCGTTTTAAGCGGCAAAGGATACCCCCGCAGCGGCAGGCGGTACTGAAAAGGGCGGCTGTTTTCTGGCCAATATAGGCAAAATAGGCTTCGACGCTGGGGCCGCGCACTGCCTGTTGCTGGATCTCGCCGCTGCACATGGAGCGAATAGCTTCGGTGACCGAATAGAGGATGGCTTTTTTGCCCTTCGCCAGGAGGCCAAAGGCGGTAGCAAAGAGGTAATCACCGGTGAGTATGGCCGGCACGCTTCCATAAAGGGAATGGAGGGCCGGCAGGTTACGGCGGGTAGCAGCTCCGTCCAGGACATCATCATGAATCAGGGAGGCCAGGTGAATAAGCTCGATAGCTGCTGCCACCCGCCCGGCTTCCAGGGTATCATGAATCCCGAAACGGGCGCATAATAAAACCATGGTGGGCCGCAGTCCTTTACCGCCGGACAGGGCATGGTTTAAGATCTTTTCCAGATGGGGGTCCGGGGTGGCTACGGCACCGGTTATAACGGTTTGCACTTCGGCCTGAATCATGGTAATCGGCTCCTTTTAGCAGGAATGCCAGCGATTGGAACTGGCGTAACTTTAGTATGGCTGGAGATGGGTAATTCTATAGCTCCCGGCGGGAAAATCGCAGTTAGGGGCAAGAATTCGGAAGGGGGTTCCTGATTGAAGCCCTACATTCTGCCATTTTTATCCTGGTGCCGCTGGGGCGGTGGGGGTGCCTGCTTCAAAAATGGCGAGATAGCGAGCAATAATGTGCCAGGGTGGCATAAACAGTTTTTAGGAACCAGGAGTGCATATAATCGGGCATAATGGCTGCAGAGCCATATTGCCATAAACGCTTTTTTGCAGTATAAAAATATAAAAATGTCAGGGAAGGTCAGAAAGAAAAGGAAAGTCAGATCAAAGAACTTCCAGGGAGTGGGCCGATGCATGGAAGGTAAAACCCTGGCCGAACGCATTGAAAGCTATATCAAATGGCTGCTCAAGACGAGTGCCGAAGGGATAATAGAGTTGCAGCGTCAGGAATTGGCCGAGCGCTTTACCTGCGTGCCTTCGCAGATCACCTACGTTCTCAGCACCCGCTTTACCATGGAAAGGGGTTACCTGGTGGAAAGCCGCCGCGGTGGTGGCGGCTATATCCGTATCGCCAGGGTGCCTTTGAACGCCGGGGAAGACCTTAAGGGGTGGGTGCATGAAGCCCTGGGGGATTATATTTCCCAGGAGGCGGCCCTGGAATTGCTTGTGCGTCTGGGAGAGGAGGGCCTCCTGACCCGGCGGGAACAATTGCTGTTAGCAGCAATCCTCAACCGCCAGAGCCTGCCTCTGGAATTACCCCGGCGCGATCAGGTGCGGGCCTGCATCCTGAAAGCAGTTATCTTTACCCTGCTGCGCGATGATTTCCCGGGGCCGGAAACAGAATGTTAGGCCGGGTACCGCCGCTGGCAGCTGCAACCGGGTCTAAAACGGGGGATCATTCATGGGAGCCTTTCATGGGGCGGCCCATTTATGGCAGAGTGTTATTTCCGGAGTAGACGCCCGTGCCCGGCACTCAACCTGCTACACAGCAGCTTTAAGAATAGGAACCATCATAGAAAGTGTATACCCACATCTTATTTGGGGGGTCCAAAATGCTTTGCGAACGATGCCATGAAAGATCGGCCAGTGTCCATGTCACCCGGATAATTAATGGTGATAAAACGGAACTCTACCTGTGCCAGGAGTGTGCCCGCGAAATCCAACCCCAGCTCAACTTCTCCATCCCCAAATTTTTAGCCGGGTTATTGGATTACGATCCGGGGCTGGAGGTCAAGGCAGCACCAAAAGTGGAGCACTGCCGGGAATGCGGCCTGA
Organism: Moorella sp. UBA4076; assembly: GCA_002383405.1. GTDB lineage: Bacteria > Bacillota > DSM-521 > Neomoorellales > Neomoorellaceae > Neomoorella. The sequence continues at coordinate 17,377 of DFYS01000090.1, read as the reverse complement.
CTTACGAGCAGTTTCATCAGACCGGGCGGCTGGGCTGCCCGGATTGTTACCATTACCTGGCGCCGCGGCTTGATCCACTCATCCGGCGCATCCAGGGGAGCAGTCACCACCGCGGTAAAGTGCCCCGCCGGGCAGGGGGCAACCTGCGGGTGCGCCGGGAGATTGAAAGCTTGCGGGCACAATTGCAGCAGCTCGTCGCCCAGGAAGAGTTTGAAAAAGCAGCCCAGATCCGCGACCGCATCCGCAACATGGAAGGCCGCCTGGGCGAACAGGGGGTACAATCATGAGCCTGAACCTGGAACGCAGCAGCAAATGGATGGAGGGTTCCGGCCCCCAGGCGGATATTGTTATTTCCAGCCGTATTCGCCTGGCGCGCAACCTTAAAGGGATGCCTTTTCCCAATTTGATGAACGAATCCCAGGAAGCAAAGGTTATCCGCCAGGTGAGCCAGGCTATCCGGTCACCAATGCTTTTCCAGGCGGTGGGAGAGTTGCAGCTGCAACCCTTACGGGAATTATCGCCGCTGGAGCGGCTAATACTAGTAGAGAAGCACCTTATCAGCCCCGACCTGGCTGAAGCCGAAGGAAACAAGGCCGTTATTCTCCGTGATGATGAAGCTGTCAGTATCATGGTCAATGAAGAAGATCACTTGCGCCTGCAATGCCTTTTACCGGCCTTAATGTTGCACGAAGCCTGGCGCCTGGCAGATGCCACCGATGACGCTCTGGAAAACGAACTTGATTTTGCCTTTGATCAGGAAAGGGGTTACCTCACCGCCTGTCCCACCAATGTTGGTACAGGACTCCGCGCTTCCGCCATGCTGCATTTACCGGCCCTGGTACTGACCAAGCAGGCGGGACCAGTGCTGGCGGCCCTTGCCAAGGTAGGGGTGGCTGTAAGGGGCCTGTATGGCGAGGGCACAGAAGCCCAGGGTAACATTTTTCAGGTTTCCAACCAGATCACTCTGGGTCGTACGGAAGAAGAGATTATCAACAACCTTTCGGCCGTGACGGTACAGCTGGCCGACCAGGAACGGGAAGCCCGGCAACTGGTGCACCGGCAGAATCGCTGGCAACTGGAGGACCGGGTGGGGCGCGCTTATGGCGTGTTAACCAACGCTCGTATCTTAAGCTCCCAGGAGGCCCTGCAACTCCTTTCCGATGTGCGCCTGGGGGTAGAATTGAAGATTTTATGCGACCTGGACCAGAGGCTTTTAAACCAGCTGATGATTCGCATCCAGCCGGCCTACCTGCAGCTTGCCACCGGTAAAGAAATGACTTCCTTTGAACGCGATGTGCGCCGGGCAACTATGGTCCGGGAGCTTTTAACCGAAAAATAACCAGATAAAGAAGTTCTCCTTTTGCCTCCAGCCCCTGCCTCGTGCCACCTGCTTTTATTGTTTATGGCGGTGCGCCGTCGCAGCAGAAGCAGAAAAATGCTACGCTGTGGAAGGGGTAAGGCAGATCGCGGAGATGCGGGCAGCATTTGCTGCCGTCCTTATGGGGTCGCACTGCTAACAACGAAGGGAGTAAATGCGGGGTAAGCAAACTCTAATCTGAAACTGGCATAGCCAGTTTCTACAGGAATCTCACCTCTCACCTCCCACGTCTCATATCTCATATGGAGGTTGATGAACATGGCACCACGTTTTACCGAAAGAGCCAACCGGGTGCTGCGCCTGGCCCAGGAAGAGGCCCGCGCCCTGCACCACCCGGCACTCGGCACCGAACATATTCTGCTGGGAATATTACGGGAAGGCGACAGCGTTGCCGCCCGGGCCCTTGTCAACCTGGGGGTTAATGTTAAAGCCGTGCGCGATGAGGTGCGCAAGGTAATCCAGCCGGGGGAAGCCCCTGCCGTAGCTGAAATCGGCCTCACCCCGCGGGCCAAGAGAGTACTGGAGCTGGCCAATGAAGAAGCCCGGCAGCAGGGAGTAAATTATGTGGGCACGGAACATATTCTCCTGGGCCTGCTGGAAGAGGGGGAAGGCCTGGCAGCTCAGGTGCTGGGGGGATTGGGCTTAAGCCCGGATAAGATCCGGGAGCAGGTAATCGCCCTCCTGGGTGGCGCCGGGGAGCAGCCCCAGGGTGGCGGCTGGACGGTTCTCTTTGGCAATTTACCCTTCGGCATGGGCGGTTTTCCGGGCGGGGCCGGTTTCCAGCCCGCGGGGGCGCCGGCGGCAACTAAAAACCGGGCGCGACCGGGGCAAACACCTGTCCTGGACCAGTTCAGCCGCGACCTTACCCGTTTAGCGCGCGAGGATAAGCTGGATCCGGTAATCGGCCGCGCCAGGGAGATCGAACGGGTCATCCAGATTTTGAGCCGCCGCACCAAAAACAACCCCGTGCTGATCGGCGACCCGGGGGTGGGCAAGACGGCCATCGTCGAGGGTCTCGCCCAGCAGATTGTCCAGAACCAGGTGCCGGAGGTTTTGCGAAATAAACGGGTGGTAGCCCTGGATATGTCCGGCATGGTGGCCGGCACCAAATACCGGGGCGAGTTTGAAGAACGCTTCAAACGGGTCATGGATGAAGTCCGGGCTGCCGGCAACGTCATCCTCTTTATCGACGAGCTGCACACGCTCATCGGCGCCGGGGCTGCTGAAGGCGCTATTGATGCCGCCAATATCCTCAAACCGGCCCTGGCGCGGGGCGAATTGCAGACTATCGGCGCCACCACTATTGACGAGTACCGCAAACACATCGAACGCGACGCCGCCCTGGAGCGCCGTTTCCAGTCGGTTATGGTCGGCGAGCCCACGGTGGAGGAGAGCATCGCTATACTAAAAGGTTTGCGCGACCGCTATGAGGCTCACCATCGGGTGAAAATCGCCGATGCCGCCCTGGAGGCAGCAGCGCGGCTCTCCGACCGCTATATCGCTGATCGCTACCTGCCGGACAAAGCTATCGACCTGGTCGATGAAGCTGCTTCGCGGGTGCGTTTGCAGGTCTACACGGCACCCGACGGGGTTAAAAAGCTGGAAGCGCGCCTGGAAGAATTAGAGAAGGAAAAAGTGGCGGCTGTCCATGCCCAGGAATTTGAAAAGGCGGCGGCGCTGCGGGACGAAGAAAAACAGATCAAAGAAGAGTTAGAAGCTAAAAAGGGCGAGTGGCAAAAAGAGAAGGGCCTGGAGAAATCGGTCGTGACACCGGAAGATATCGCCCACATTGTTTCCAGCTGGACGGGTATTCCGGTCACCCAGCTGGCCCAGGAGGAAAGCGAGCGGCTGCTGCACCTGGAGGATGTTCTGCACCAGCGGGTTATCGGCCAGGACGAAGCTGTCCACGCTGTGGCGCGGGCTGTGCGCCGCGCCCGGGCTGGCCTCAAAGACCCCAAACGCCCCATTGGCTCTTTCATCTTCCTGGGACCCACCGGCGTCGGCAAGACGGAACTGGCGCGCGCCCTGGCCGCAGCCCTTTTCGGCGACGAGGATGCCATGGTGCGCTTCGACATGTCCGAGTACATGGAGAAGCATACTGTCTCCCGTCTGGTGGGCGCCCCGCCCGGCTACGTCGGCTATGAGGAAAGCGGCCAGCTGACGGAGGCTGTGCGGCGGCGGCCCTACAGCGTCGTCCTCTTCGACGAGATCGAAAAGGCGCACCCGGACATCTTTAATGTGCTGCTCCAGATCCTGGACGACGGCCGCCTGACGGACGCCAAGGGCCGTACCGTAGACTTCCGCAATACGGTCATTATTATGACCTCCAATATCGGTGCCAGCACCATCAAGCGGGAGAGCCTGGGCTTCAAAACTGCCACCAGCGCAGTGGCGGCCGAGTCCTACGACAGGATGAAGAAGCACATTATGGAAGAGTTGCGCCGCACCTTCCGGCCCGAGTTTATCAACCGCGTCGACGAGCCGATTGTTTTCCATGCCCTTTCTAAAGACGACATTAGAAAGATCGTCGATCTGATGCTGGCTGAACTCAATCGCCGCATGGAGGAGAGCAAGCTGGCGGTAGAGGTCTCCGACGAAGCGAAAGAGGTCCTTATCAAAGAAGGCTTCGACGAGGCCTTTGGCGCCCGGCCTTTGCGACGCGCCATCCAGACCCTCATCGAAGACCAGCTCTCCGACGAGATGCTGGCCGGGAAGTTTAAACCCGGCGACAAGGTCCGCGCTGTCGCCCGCGAGGAAAAGATTGTGCTGGAGAAGGCGGCCTAAAAAAGAAACGACTGCCAAACACCCCCGCGAGGGGGTGTTTGGCTCAGTGAGGGACGATAAATATATTGGCAAATTTGCGGATGATGCCTAGGATAATACTAGGAGTAGGACATATACTAATGCCTAAGGCTTATAAAAGGGTTGATGTTATGCTGAATCCTATTTCCATTAGCGATGTGATGAACTCCCTGGTACCGATTTCCCGTTTTAACAAGGGTGAAGCCAATAAGATTTTTGAAGAAGTCCGTAAAACCGGCTTTAAAATTGTGCTGAAGAACAACACCCCCACCTGCGTACTACTCACACCCGAAACCTACGAGCTAATGCTAGAAACTATTGAAGACTATCGCTTGCTTGACGAGGCCGAAAAACGTATGGCAAACGCCAAAGCAGGAGACTTTATTTCGTCAGAAAAAGCCATGCGGGAGCTGGGTATTAGTGAAGCTGACTTAGACGATACTAATGTGGAGCAGCAGCGAGGGGGAACTATGATGGCTAATGATAAAGCGCTGCGGGAAAAGGTGCAGCGTATCTTACGGGAGGATAAAGACCTGCGCGGTTATGGCCTTAATGCCGATGTGGTCGCCGGCGAGGTCCAGCTGCAGGGGATCGTCGATACTCTGCAGGAGAAGGAGCGGGCCGGCAAGCTGGTCGGCAGGGTGCCCGGGGTGAAAAGCGTGGCTAACGCCGTCTCCATCAGCACCGATGGTGCCATCCAGGACGAGGACGTGACCATGGAGGCAGCCGAGGAACTGGACCTGGACCCGCGGGTCAACTTGCGCCATATTGGCGTCGCGAGTGTTGATGGTCACGGTACGGTGGTCTTAAAGGGCCGTACCGGTGACCCGGCCGAGCTGGAAGCCGCCCGGGAGGCAGCCGCTAAAGCCCGGGGTGTCACCCGAGTAGTGAGCCAGGTTAAGGTTGGAGAAGAGGAAATGAGCCTTAAGGATATCTTCCACAGCCAGGTGAACAACGACAGGGAAGAGTAAGGCTGGCCGCAGGAGGGATATTTTCTTCCTGCGGTTTGATTTTTATGTATTGCCGTATAACCATTATATATAATAAAATAGCAGCAGGAGAATAAAAAGGGCTCGGCACTGGGGAAAAAGCAAATGCCAACAGTTATGCGTAAAAGCAGGTACAGGTTTTTCTTTTTTAGCCGCGAAACCAATGAGCCCCCTCATATACATATTGAGGCGGAAGATGACTATGCCAAGTTCTGGTTGGCTCCAGTAAAATTGGCTGCATCCTACGGATTTAAAAGTCATGAATTACGACAGATTCAAGAGATAATAGAGGATAATATTGAGGTATTAAGGAGGAGCTGGGATGAGCATTTCCAGCGATAGGCAACCAACAGAAATTGTGCATGAAGTATGGTTCGGTAAGGACAGGATATATGTACGCCTGGCAGATGGACGTGAAATTGGCGTTCCCCTCACCTGGTTTCCCAGGTTAGAGAGGGCAACGGCCAAGGAGCGAAATAATTGGCGCCTGATTGGCAACGGCATTGGTATTCACTGGGCGGATCTGGATGAAGATATAGCCGTAGAGAGCCTGCTGCGGCCGCTTAGCTTTCCATTTCAGTACACGTAGGCTCGAATTCGGCAGGGGATAAATAATACACCTCTGTTTCCCTTCCCGGAGGGCCGTAGTAGAAGAAGACCAGGGTGGGGTTGCCTTCTTTCGGCTTTTCCGGGTGGCAGGGGAAGAGTTCGATAAAACCGTGGCGGCGTAAACTGGCCGGGGCTTCTTTCGCAAGCGCCGGCCAGTTTTTTTCTATGAAACCGGGGGCGGTTACCTGCGCCTGGTAGGCCGAACGCTGCTTCTCCGTCAAAGGTGAAGGTGGAACCCAGAGGGGCCAGTGACGGCTGCGGTCGCGGCAGAGAAAGCCGAACTTGAGGAGCTGGTAGAAGCGCTCCAACTGGGCGGCGGTGAGGGGGTGAAAGGAGCCGGGCCATACCGGGTCGACCATAAAAGGCTGCCCTGACTCCGGGCCTTCGGCTGGTTCACCTTCGGTGGATTCTCCGTAAATGGGGGGCCACGTTATACTGGCAGGGTCAGCAAATTGATATCCAGAGGTGCGGTTTTCCCGGGAGCTGTCAGGACCGGCCGGTTCAGCATTACCGACCACTCCGGCAGGATAGGTGCCTGACAGGCTTAAATTTGATCCCTGACCGGCTTTAGCAGTACCGCTGGGAATAGTAGCATCGGGATCTTTCCAGATGGCTGCCGGATCGGCACAGTTACCCGGATTCGGCGCCACTACTTTCCTGTTGCTGCTCTTCCCGGCGTACGGTGCTGATGGCGGCACAGGAGCCGATGGGGCCAGGGCTGTCTTGCTGCCGATCTCCCCGGTCAGGGTGGCGGTAAAGGCGGCCAGGTGGTTGAAGAAATCCCGCTGGCTGTGGCCGCGGCGACAGAGGTCCTGCCCGGCCCACCAGGCGGCCAGGGCTTCGTAACAGGCAAAATGGCTGCCGCCAAAGGCCGTTTGTACCAGGTAAGCAAGGGCATGGTCGGCCAGGTGGCTGTTGCCGTAGTATTTAAGGACAGCTTCAATATCGTGGAGGCGAAGCATTTCGGCGTAGGTGATGGTATTGCTGGCCAGGACCTGATAGGGCGGCCGGTTGAGGAAAAGGTAGCCGAACTCTGCGGCCCGGGCCCGCAGGTCAGTACCCGGCAGCAGCTTCAGGAAACCGAGCTGGATTTCGTTGGGTTCCAGGGCGGCCACGGCGTCGAAGCTTTGGCCCACGCCGGTATAAGTCTCGCCCGGCAGGCCGGCGATAAGGTCCAGGTGCAGGCGGATGTTGCCGGCTGCCTGCAGACGGCGGACATTGGCTGCCAGGCGGTCCCAGTCCTGGCGGCGGTTACAGCGGGCGTTTACCTCGGCGTCGATGCTCTGGACGCCGATCTCGAATTGAAAGAGACCTGCCGGCGCCTGGCTTAAAAAGGCCAGCATCTCATCGTCCAGGCGGTCGCCGGCGATTTCGAAATAGAAGCGGGCTGCGGGCTGCAGGGAGAGGAGATACTCCCAGATGGCCAGGGCTCTTTTTTTATGGGCATTAAAGGTGCGGTCGACGAATTTGATCTCCCGCGCCCCAGCCGCCAGTAGCCGGGCCAGGTCGTCCCGGACCCGGGCCAGGGAGAAGCAGCGTAAGCCGGTGGTGGTGGAGGAGAGGCAGAAGCTGCAGGCGAAGGGGCAGCCGCGGGAGGTCTCGTAATAGACGGTGCGCTGCTGCAGGTCGCCGCCGTCGGCCAGGTCTTCCTCATAGGGGAAGGGGATGACATCCAGGTCCTTATAAACCGGAGAGGGGGATGGGTTACCCGGGAAAGGATTCTCTTCAGGATGCGGGCGCTGAAAAAGGGGACCGGACCCCCGGATGGCAGCGGTAGGAGAGAGGGCCCGGGATTGCGCGGATGCATCCCCGGGCGGTAAAGGCAGGTTCCCGGCCGCGCCCTTCGGCACCGGGGCAGAGACACCCGCGCTGGTGATCGGCAGCGGCGGGTTAAAACGGATTTTTCCTTTCCGCCGCCAGGCCAGGCCGGGGACGGCGGCCAGGGAACGGGGATGGAGCCGGGTCCAGCTGCGGGGGATAGATATATCAGAGAATTGCTTTATGTACGGCTGTCCGGACAGATTGTAGCAACGCCCCCCCGGCAATTGTCCCGGTAAGCCAGCAGGGTTGCCGGCAGCTTTTCCCTCATGGATCAAAATACTTACCGGGGAAGGTTGTCCGGCAAGGGTGGCAACCGGCCTTGCCGCTGGCAATCCTGCCGGGATAACCCAATCACTTCCGGCGGCCAGCTGTTCCATCAGGGCGCGGAAGGGGATTTCCCCTTCACCGGTGATGATCAGATCGATCTCCGGGTGCCGGGTGAGGAAGTCTTCCACTTCAAAGGAGACCTCCGGCCCGCCGCAGAGGATGGGCAGGTCCGGCCGGACTGTCTTCAGCATCGCCGCTACGGTCAGGGTGGGTTCCAGGTTCCAGATATAGCAGGAGAAGGCCACCAGGTCCGGCCGGTGGCGGTAGATAGCGGCGGCGATATGTTCCGGGCGGTCGTTGATGGTGAACTCGTCCAGGATAAACTCCAGGGGCAGGTCACGGCAGCAGGCGCGCAGGTAGCGCAGGGCCAGGTTGATGTGGATGTACTTGGCGTTGAGGGTGGTTAACAGGATACGCAAAGGCCGGTCGTCCCCTTTTTTGGAGCTTTAGTGGGTCCGGAGCCCAGGGATATATCACCGGAGGCTGTTTTACAGCGGCATACCTTAACAAAGGCAGCCGTCACACGGAATGGACAGCTTCAGGCTCCACCGTCAGGATTTCCAGGTTTCCCAGGCACTCCGCGACGAGTGCCGCCACGGGCAGGTTCTCCTCGGCGGCTTCCACCCGCACCAGGGACGGTTTGGTGGCCGGGTGGCGGGGGACGAAGAGGGTGCAGCAGTCTTCGTAGGGACGGATGGAGATATCATAGGTGCCGATGCGTCGCGATACTTCGATGATCTCGCTCTTATCCCAGGCCACCAGGGGCCTTAAGACCGGCAGGTCGACCACCCTGTTAATAACGGCCATGCTCGGCAGGGTCTGGCTGGCCACCTGGCCCAGGCTTTCCCCGGTCAACAGGGCCAGGGCGCCTTCCTGCTCAGCCGCGGCCTGGGCGATGCGGAACATCATCCGCCGCATAATAGTGACATAGAATTCCTCCGGGCAGTGCTGGCGGATGGCTTTCTGGATCTCCGTAAAGGGGGCGATGATCAGGCTGAAGGAGCCGCCGTAGCCGGCGAGCACCCGGCAGAGGTCGATGACCTTTTCTTTGGAGCGCTCACTGGTGAAGGGGAAGCTGTAGAAGTGCAGGGCGGTGAGCTCCAGGCCCCGTTTCAGGCCCATATAGCCGGCCACCGGGCTGTCGATGCCGCCGGAAATCAGGAGCAGGCCGCGGCCGGTGACCCCTACGGGCAGGCCGCCGGGACCGGGGATGGTGCGGGTATAGATATAGGCCCCTTCGTCACGGATCTCCACGTGAACGTAACAATCGGGGTGATGGACGTCGACCCGCCGTCCCGGGCTGTGGCTGAGGAGGTAAGCCCCCAGCTCCTGGTTAACCAGGGGGGAAGTGAGGGGGAAGCGCTTGTTGGGCCGCTGGGTCTGGACCTTGAAGGTGGCACCGGGGGAGTCCGCGAGGACGGCCAGGGCGGCCTGCTGGATAGCCGCCATCTCCAGAGGGGCGGTGACCACCGGGCTCATCGAGACGATACCGAAGACCTGTCGCAGCCGCTGGCTGACAGCCTCCAGGTCATTATGGAGGTCGACGAAGATACGGCCGAAGGTTTTGCGCATTTGCCGCGGCGGCAGGCCGGCCAGGGCGCGGCGCATATTGGCCAGGAGTTTGTCTTCAAAGTAAGGACGGTTGTTGCCTTTGAGGCTGATTTCGCCGTAACGTACCAGTAAGGTTGTATACATAAAGAACCTCCGAAAAAGCGGAAGTTAGAAGCCGAAAGCCGGAAACCAGAGGCTCCCCCAGTACTTAATCATGAGTGGCTCAATTCTTAGCGGCTATGCACTTATGATTTTTTCCATTCGCAAGCCGCTATATTGCTGATTGAGTGCTGGGTTCCTGATTTAAGCCCCCATCTTGCCGCCGTCTTTATATTTTGTGGTGGGGTTTACTGACTCCCATAAGGGGCTCCTCCGCAAGGGGATATGGGAGCTGGTGACGGCCCGCCCCAGGGGTCTCTACTATAAATGGATATCAATACCATTACTTTAGCGGGACAGGTTCGCTGTAGCCGCTCAATGTCCACAGTTCCCGGATGCACTCCTTAAATGCGGTTACCGCAGGCTCTACCTCTTCCAGCCGGTTCAAAGCCCCCAGGCTGATGCGGATGGCCCCTTCCAGGCGCCAGCGTTCCAGGTGCAGGGCCTGCAGGACGTGGCTGCTATCCTGGCGGCGGGAATGGCAGGCCGAACCGGTGGAGACATAAATACCCCTTTGCTCCAGCATGTGGACCAGCACCTCGGCGCGGATGCCGGGGAAGGAGATGTTGACAATATGGGGGGCAGCTGCTTCCGGGTCGGGACCGTTAATCCGGGCGCCGGAGATGGCCTGAAGGAGCCCTGCCACCAGGGCCATTTTGATCTGCCGCAGCCGCTCTGCCCGCGCCGCCATTTCTGCCGCCGCCAGCGCGGCGGCCAGGCCGAAGGCGGCAATACCGGCCGTGTTCTCCGTCCCGGCGCGTAAGCCCCCTTCCTGATCGCCGCCCACGAGTAGAGGTTCCAGGCGCAAGCCCTCCTTAACATAGAGGGCGCCGGCGCCCTTGGGGCCGTGGATCTTATGGCTGCTCAGGGACATGAGGTCAATACCGGTTGCGGAACATTGCAGAGGTATCTTACCGTAACCCTGGATGTGGTCGACATGCAGGGCGGCCCGGCTTTTGGTGTGGACCAGGCGGGCGACCGCAGCGAGCGGCTGCAGCGACCCCAGTTCATTATTAACGCTCATGACGCTGACCAGGATGGTATCGTCCCGCAGCGCCGCTTCAAGGTCGGACAACCGGATAATACCGCAGGCATCCACCGGCAGGCAAGTAACCTCGTAACCCTCGGCTTCCAGCCGCCGGCAGGCGGCCAGCAGGGAGGGGTGTTCGATAGCCGTGGTGATGATATGTTTACCCTGGCGGCGGCGGGCACGGCTGATACCCCATACAGCCGTATTATTGGCTTCCGTACCACCGGAGGTAAAAAAGATTTCCCCCGGCCGGGCGCCGATGAGGTTGGCCACCTGGCGGCGGGCTGCCGCCAGGGCTTTTTCGGCGTTTACACCCAGGCCGTGCAGGGAAGAAGGGTTGCCGTAATTATCCGCCAGCATTCTATCTGCCACGGCGGCGACCCCGGGCAGGAGCGCAGTTGTAGCGCTGTTGTCCAGGTAAATAATTGATGCGGCCATCACTTTTCCCCCTTCCCCTGTATTATACAACAATTTGCCGCTTATTAAAGGCCCTGACACCACTTCAGCGGCGCCGGCATATTGTAAATAAGGCAGAAGCCGCTAAAGGCATTAAATAAGTGAGCTACCCGAAGTTGAATACGGGCTCGCTAGCAGCATGATGCAATGCTGGGTATTGTAAGCGGGATGCGGCAGGTTCCCGGAGGGTGCAATCTAAAGTTGGCTCAGCAGAACGAGGCCCCTTGCGGAGATGCAGGGCCGATTTCAGTCAGGAACTGGCCGGGCCGGTTCCTCCGGCCCCCCTGCTTCTTGCCTCTTGCTGCCAGAGTTACGGGGAAATAACGGAGGGGAGAAGTGGTGCCTGTGCAAAGAATAGAAAGGGCCCTCTCAAAGTACCAGGGGGACCTTTTGAGTTTGCCCAATGTGGTGGGTGTGGGCAAGGGGTTCAAGAGTGTACGCGGGGAAATAACCAAAAAGCCGGCGGTAGTGGTCCTGGTTAAGGAGAAGCTGCCAGCAGCCAGACTGCAACGGGGTGCCAGGGTACCCCGGGTGCTCGATGAAGCCGAGACTGATGTTCTGGAAGTAGGGGAACTGCGGCTGCTGGGTCGTACTGATTATCTGCGGCCGGCGCAGCCGGGGATGAGCATCGGCCATTACAAGATTACCGCCGGGACCTTTGGAGCGGTGGTGCAAGACCGCCAGACGGGCGAGCCCCTCATCCTTTCCAACAATCACATTTTGGCCAACATCAGCAACGGCCGCGACGGCAGGGCGAGCATCGGCGACCCCATCCTCCAACCCGGTCCCTACGACGGCGGCAGTAAAGACCAACTCATCGGTTATCTGGAGCGATTTATCCCCATTAACCCCACGGTTCAGGAGGCCACTTGCAGCAAAGCCCTGCGCCTGCAGGAGATTTTAAACCGTCTGGTGCATCTCGTACGTCCCAATTACCAGGTAAGAATGCAAAAAATTACGGCCGCAGGGAATGTTGTTGATTGCGCCATCGCCCGGCCGGTAAACAAAGAGGCCATCCGGCCGGAAATTATGGAACTGGGCGCGGTGAAAGGCGTGCGCGAACCAGAATTGGGGATGGCGATCGTAAAGAGCGGGCGCTCCAGTGGCATTACCCGCTCGACGATTAAAGTCCTCCAGGCTACTGTTAAGGTGGTCCTGGAAGAGGGATTATCGGGGATGTTCAGCGACCAGTTCGTCACCGGTCCCATTGCCCAACCGGGCGATAGCGGTTCCCTGATCCTGGACCAGGAGAACTACGCCGTTGGTCTCCTTTTTGCCGGCTCAGATCAGACTTCCGTTGGTAACCGCATCCAGAATGTTTTAGAACGGCTGCAGGTCGAGTTTTAGCTGCCGGCCCTACATGGTGAGTTGCCCGCCGGGCACGTCGACTATCTGCATAACCCGCTCTTCCTCGCCGGTAAGCGCATTGATATAAACCAGGTAGCGGGTGGCATCGAGTTTGGTGTTTACCTCATAGGTCAATTTTTCGATCCCGCCGGGCAAGGGGATCAGGGCCAGCCGGACACCTTCGACGCGGGCGCCGGAGTTGATTTTGGCCCTGGCCTGGGCTGGCGTCAGCTCCGGCCGGGGTAACTGGCGCTGGTGATGGGCCATATAATAAGGGGCGGCATCCCAGCCGGTGATTTCGCCGTTATCCAGCGCCACCTTGACCTTTACCTGGTCGGGGTAAAGGATGACGTCGCCCTCTTTAGCGGCAAAGGTTATTACCTGGTTATTGTCCGTACGCACGCTATAGGTAGGCTGCATCCTATCAAAGCCATGGGCTTTCAGGAAGGCCGTGGCTTTTTCTGTAGCTTTAGTAGCATCGAGTGCCGGCGGCCCTACCGGGCGGGCGTTGAGGAGAGTGATGACTTCACCACCCTGCCTGCTGATATCGACGTGCGTCGTGATACCTGAACGCCGGGTATCCACCAGGTTCATGGCAAAGGTCGGCAGACGACCGTTGCTGGTCCGGCTGGACTGGATCCGGTAGTCGCTGCTGCCGGCCGCCCCGGCAAAGATGATAGCCCGCCGCTCGGCTTCAGCCGGTGCGATTTCGCCACCTTTAAGCCCCAGAGGTTGTGGTTTTTCCAGGTGATCGGAGAAGGGGCCATCGTAATTCAGGCTGGGCAGGGTTTGCAGGCGCCGGTCGGCGTTGACGAAGCCATCGAGGGGCCCGGGAGGCTCGGTCTGAACGGGGACGGCTATCCTGGCTATAGTTTTAAAAGGCGCCGGCATCCTGGTGCCATAAAAACTGCTCCAGCGCAGGCTTTTAGCAGCTACCTGACCCTCCGTCTGGTGCAGGTCGCGGGCGAGAACTCCCATTTCTTCCCGTAACCGCGCCAGCTGTTCCTTTTCCTGGGTACTAAGCTCTTCCCCCCGCGCCAGCTTTTGCGCCAGGTAATTACTATAGTCACTGGTCTGGGCCAGGAATTTGCTGACGTTGATGGGTTTCAATCCCGGTGTGGGCAGCTGGCTTAAAGAAGCTTGAGCGGCAGCAGCCTGGTTCCAGGCCTCCGTCAGGTGGACGGCCTGCTGGCGGGAAGAGCTGCTGACCAGGGATTTACCCATACTGACCTGGGCCTGTTCGACGTAATTCAAAAGGTTATAGAAGTCGCGCTGGCCGCCAGCCTCGACGGCATTGGTCAGGGTCATCCGGTTGGCCCTTTCCCAGAAACCCCAACCGATGGCCAGTAACAGAGCCAGGGACAGGACTATAGTGGCAATCCTGCGGGTCAAATTAAACACCTTCCTTTAATAACGATTTTAGCGGGCAAAAACGTGTAATAACGATTTTAGAGGGCAAAAACGTGGTTGCCGATCTGGGTGATAATCGCCCGGCTCCAGATCCAGGGGCTGACGGGTTTACCCGGGTTCCAGAAGAAGAGGGCCCCCCCGGTAGGGTCCCAACCATTCAAGGCGTCGGCGGCCGCCCGGCTGGGGGAGGCCAGGTTGGTGACCTGCCAGATGAGGCCGTTATGGACGCTCTCAAAGGCCCAGGGCTCGAAAACGACACCGCTGATACTGGATGGGAACAGGGGGCTGGCGACGCGATTCAGGATAGTAGCCGCCACAGCCACCTGGCCTTCATAAGGCTCATCGCCTGCTTCAGCCGCAATTAACCGGGCTAGAAGGTTGATTTCATCGCCGACAGCCACCGGGGCGCCGGCCTGAGTGGGGATAACCCGGGCCGTCGGTCCCTGGTAAAGTTGCCACAGGGTGGCGCCGATTAATATGGCAACCAGGATAGCAGGTGTGAGCAAGCGACGGCGGTAAGGATGCATAGTCTTTCCTCCCTGTTTTTTATTCAAACCTTAGTTTAAGTAGGTTGACGATAGCTTATACGTAAAAAAAGAGCGCCGAAAGCGCTCTTTTAGTTACTGCGGAAACGGTTGCTGCGGCCCTGCTGGGGCGGGGGACCCTCTTCCGGCGGCGATGCTGCGTCAGCCTCCTTTTCTTGCCCGGCTTTATTATCTTTAGCACTCATACTCATGAGCAGGTTCATAAGGCTGGTAAGCAGCGCCGGGTTTTTGCCCAGCAGGCCGGCCAGTTCAGACGGCGGTTTCATGTTACCGCCGCCTCCCTGCCCCAGGACGGCGTTCAGGGCCTCCTGGATGACGTTACCGGCCCCGGCCTTCGCCGGTGCCTGGACATTACCATGCAAAAGGTTCAAGATACCAAGGAGATCAACTAAACCTACCAGGCCGGCCAGCTCATTAAAGCTCAAGGCCTGTTGCTGCTGGGGGCCCAGTAATTGCAGCAGGACCTCTACCAGGTCGGTTTTTTCCACCCTGGGTCACCTCCGAAACAGCAGAAGTGGGCGGCCGCGAGCCGAAGGTCTTAAGCCTCCGCGGGAACCGGCCAAAGCCAGTTCCTCATTGCAGCTGCAATCCTTCCACCATTTTTATGTTTCGCTTGCGGGGCGCGTTAACCCCCCGGGGGCGGTTCCTCAGCATCAGCCCTCTTTAAAATATATGCCGGCGCCGGGAAAAGCTGCGCTGCACCAATCCTTTTTTCTCTGCATATTTTTAACTATAGAGGATTTGTTTTCTCTTTAAGCTCTATTGGGGGGGAATAAAGATGGTCGCTAAAATTGTCGACCCCAATCTCCTGGCTGTGGTTCAGAGCCTGAAACCCTATATGAGCAGCCAGGCTCTCCAGTGCACCGAGGTGGCCGAAACGTTACTGGAGGTCCTGGCCAGCGAACAGGCTCAAGCTGTGCGGGAGAAATTGCAGGGGTTACGCCAGAATTACCAAATGGCCGTACAAAAAGCAAAGGCAATAAAACAGGGCGATAAATGAGACGATGACCAGAGAGGGTGGGACCCTTTCTCTCTTTTTTTAATCCTGATCTTACTGCTGCTATCCACCGGCAGTTACCCCGGGCCCGACACCTCTCCGGAAGGCGTGGTTAAGAATAATGCAGGTGGACGCGGGCCGGCACAGAAACCCCTGGATGTCCGGAAGTGGCGGCAGCTTTTGCCGGGGTTGGCCCGTAACCCCCGGGTTTTCCGGGGGCAGGGGCTGCGGTTGTTCCTGCGCCCGGCGCGGCGGCCGCCGGCCTGGCGCCGGTGGGGGGACGCTGGGGGGAGTGGACGACGGTCAAACTGTTTAAGATTATCTCTTCTTCCCAGGCCAGCTGGCCGTTTTCATAGCGGCGGCGACGGATTTCGGCTCTGGGGATAAAAGCGGAGACCTCGTGGGGCAGATCATAAGTCAGGCGGCGAATGACCCGGATGACGGCATTATCAACCTGAAGTTCGACTTCGTCGGTATTGAGCGGGCCTTCTGGCAGCACGGGAGCCACCTCCTCTGCTGCCAGTATATGTTAGCGGCGCGGATGTTGACCGGGGCTGAAAAACAGAGGTGGAAAGTGAGAGGTGGGAAGTGAGAGGTATAAAAGGCAAGAGCCGTTCCCCTGGCAGGGGGACCGGCTCTTAGCCTTAGCTGGCTTTGCTGGCGGTGCTGGTATCCTCTTTCGCCTTATCCTTATAATCCGGGTTGCGGTTATCCGTGGTGTAGAAACCGCCGGCCTTATAGATAATGCTGATATTGTGCCCGATCACCCGGTGCACCGGTCCCCCGCAGGTGGGGCATTCCTTGAGAGGCGGGGCGGTTATGCGTTGTTCCTTTTCAAACACCCCGCATGTGGCACATTTGTACTCGTAGATTGGCACGATTACCACCTCCGCTGGGCTGAATATAGTTACAGCATTGGTTATACGCCAGGAAGGCGGATTTGTCAAGACGCCATGAAATGTAACAGTGCTGGCGCAGCTAAAACCTGCTTGCACGCGCGATATTTCCGGATTTACCCGTTGAATTACCGCGACAAAAGGCAGGGCTCATCCTGGACATGGCGCCTATTTATAGGGGCCTGCGTCAGGCCGGATGCTTTAAAAAGGCTATAGACGTTTTGACTGTTTTCTGGTATGCTGAGCCGGTGGTATCTATGTATGTTGAGGGGTACATTATTTGTTGCAGCTGCCGGCCCTTCAGATTGGCCGTTTTTTGGCCCGCAATCCCATTATCCAGGGCGGCATGGCCGTCCGCATATCGGGGGCCCGCCTGGCGGCAGCCGTGGCCAGGGAAGGCGGGATCGGGGTCGACGGCATAGCCGCCGGCGGCAGGATTCGACCACCGGGTGACGAATAAATCCTCGGGTAGACGTTTATGCCGCCCCAGCGGTATCAGCAGAAGGATGAAAACGGTAGGGTGTTGGGCTTCCTACGACCCTCCTGCTTCCTGCCTCTTGCTTCCTGCTTCTATTTTCAAGGGGAAGAAGGGATTTTGTTTTGTTAAGCCGGCGCTTTCAGCTCTCACTGTGGGCGCTAATTATCTTTGCCACCCTGGCAGCCGGGATGGTGCTCACCAGCCGGGTACGCGTGGAGGAAGCCAACCGCACCGTTACCCTGGCGGTCGACTTCCAGGAGGTACAGAAGCTGGCCCGGTGGAGCGGCCTCAGTACTGACGCCACCCTGCAACGCTTGCAGCAGCAGGGGGTCAATGCCGTCCTATTTAAGGAACAGACCCTCGATGACCTCCAGCAGCTGGTCCGGGTAAGGCCGGGGGTGGAAGCGCTTCTTACCTTACCGGCGGGGCTGCGCGGTAAAGTACATCCTGACTACAATTATCTTTTTACTGATGACCGGCAACTGGCGCAGCGCCTGGAGCTGCAGCTGGCCAATAAAGTCCCCGGCGGCGTCCAGGTACTCGCCGGCGACGGCTTGACAGCCCTGGGGGTACCCCTGGCCG
>DFYS01000165.1 GCA_002383405.1 Moorella sp. UBA4076 | reverse complement strand
GCCATATCCAGCAAAGGAGAAATGGTCACGTCGGCAAGATTGGGTTGTGGGCGGAGCCCACTTTAGATATTGCTTAACTCCCATTCCCCCCGTCCGGCGGTGGGGCGCGCTCGATGAACGGCTGCTTAAAAAAGCGTTTTGCCGAAGATGGGTGTTAACGTTAGCTTATCGGAGGTTGTCCATTTATTTTGCCACGGCGCCTGGTGTAGTTGCTGGCAATTGTTATTTCTACATCGGTCGGCTTTTTCCTGCTGGTACTCTGTATATTATTACCGCACTTCTGTAAAATAATTCCGGGGATATGTTGCTTTTTCCAGCAGGATGTTTATGATAGATAATGGGCCTCTCCGGAGCAACGCCGGCGTCCTGCCCGTACGCGGGCCGTAACTATTCCCCACGGCCAAACTGATACAATAGCTCGGGGAAGTCTGTGAAGTGGCTGTTCGGGTTCATGATAATGGCGCGTGATTAACGCTGGAGCTGTAAGCCTGGATAGCAAGCCTGAGCAGCCGCCCATGCCCAGCACTCAACCTGCCATACGGCGACTTTAAAAATGGAAACCAGCAAAAGAGTAGCTATGCCCCCTGAGGAGTGAGCTTCCCGGAGTTGAGTGCTGGGTCCCGACAACCCTCTTGCTTCCTGCCTCTTGCCTCCTGCCTCTATTTTCCGGGAAAGAAGGTCTATATGTGCCCGTTCTTTTGCTGATCCTCTTGTCGGTCTTGCTGGGCGCCACAGCCCAGATACTATTTAAAGTCGGCGTTCTCCAGCTGGGCAGCATCAGTTTCGACTGGCCAGGTATAGCCCGCCTGGCATTAAACCCGGCCATCCTGTCCGGGCTGGCAGCCTTCGCCGCCAGTTTCCTCCTGTGGTTAAAAATCCTGGCGGCGGCTCCTTTGAGTTATGCCTACCCCATGGTCAGCCTGGGCTACGTCTTTGTCTTTGTAGTTTCCTGGCTCTACCTGGGGGAGAGCCTGCCGCCTTTGCGCGTCCTGGGATTGGCCCTGATTATCGCCGGCATCTTTTTTATCGCCCGGAGTTAACCTTTTTTCGGCTTCGGCTTTTGCAGGACCAGGATATGCTGGTGCACAATATTGGGCACATAGGCAAAGGGGTAGCCGTAAGGCCGTAACCGGGTACCCGCCTGGTACCAGACTACGTCCCCTTTGGGGATAAAACCCTGCTGCTGCGCCCGGCGGGCTACATCAGCATGGGTAAAGATATATTCCCCCTTTTGATAGGCATCCCGGAGAATGACAACCATATACCGTCCCGGGTGCAATAAACGGTAGCAGGCAGCCAGCACCCGGCCCACCGCTTCCAGGTAGGCTTCATAAGAAGCGGCATTGGCCAGGTCGCGGGCGTCCGGTGAATGCATGGCGTAGTCGGTGCGGCGGTTGGCAAAGCGGTCGTCATAGCGACCGTTGCACATGGTGCGCTGCAAATGGGTATTATAGGGCGGATCAGCAGCGATAAAATGAAAGCTGTTGGCTGGAAGCCCGGCCATTATCTCCAGGCAGTCGCCGGTAAGCAGGGGGTAAGCAGGTAAGCCAGGGTTTTCGCTGATAACCTGGTGGTAAATCTCTACCCACGCCGGGTTTATTTCTATCCCCAGGCAGTCACGCGGCGGGTCGCTAAGAGCAGCCCCCAGCAGGGTGCCGCCGACGCCGGCCAGCGGATCGAGGACCCTTTCGCCGCCGCGGGTAAAAAATTCGATCAAATGCTTCATCAGCCGCGGTGGCTTGTTGGCCCCATGCCGGCGGCGCAGCTCGTGGCCGTACTCGGCCGGGTAGGCGGTTACCAGCAGGCTTTTGGTAAAATAGAGCCACTCACCGCCGGTGAGTTCATTCAGGCGGTTGGCCGGGTGCACGCCGCTATCTCGGGACTCCGGATGGTGTTCCATTAATTCCAGGCGCCGGTTGTATACTCTTTCTACCAGGTCACAACGGGCGAGATGCCGGCATTTCAGGCAGGCAGCCAGGCTATCTCCCTGGCAATCTCTGGGGGGCAAAATAATCACTTCCTTCGTTACTATATATTCGCCCTGTTTCTTCACCTTCCTGCTAAAGGGACGCCCTGCCGGCCGTTATGCACCCGGGAGGATAGCAAATAAAAAGGACGCCTGCGGGCGTCCTTTCCCATCATAATTAGTTGCCAAAGAAGAGCAGGATGAGAATCAGGAACAGGAGGAAGACCCAGTTACCGCCAAAGCCCGGTCCAAAGAAGCCACCCATAATAATTCCCCTCTCATTAATTTTACTGCTTTCAATTGCTGTCGCTGAGCATTACGAGGAACAAGATAAAACCCAGGTTGCCCCATAGCCCGGGGAAGCCGCCCCGGGCATCCCTCTTGCCGCAGCCGCTCCAGCGGGCTAGTTGCCAAAGAACAGCAGGATCAAGACCAGGAAGAGGATAAATGCCCAATTGTTGAAAGCAAGTCCGTCTGCCATTACTGGCCCCCCTCTCCAATTTCTCCAGGTTTTACTTTAAATTATGCTGGTAACGCGGAAATGGTTACAGCGGATTAAAAAACGCCGGTCATTACGCCAGGTTAGCTTAGATAAAAATAAACAGGGCGATTAGCAGCAGTAAAAAGAGGAATACCAGGCCACCGTCGGCAAAGACGTCCCGGACCTGATATTCGGGTTGATTCTGGACTTCAGCCATGATATCACGCTCCTTTAGTAAATTCAGGAATTGAGCTGGTGATAAAGCTGTAGAAACTGGTTATGCCGGTTTCAGATTAATTACCTCCCTGGCTGCCCGGGAGAAAAGCTATATCTACTGGTATTTTATGTGCCACCGCCGGCCGGGGTTACCAACAAGAAAACCCCCGGCCGGGGGTTAACCTTGGTTGGCAAGATTTTTGCGGCGCAATGCGCCGGGTACAAGGAAGAAAAAATGCGGTAAAATAAGCGTTTCGGCTTTCACCTATATATGATTCCCCTGCAAAAACCCCTTCACTATCGTTCTGGTGGAGGAAGCTTACTACTTTAGACCCGAAAATCAAGCTAATTCGGATGCTGTGATTGCAGGATGATCATATTCCGCGGTCCTAAGTAGGGATTGATAGCATGGTGACAATCTAACAAAGGCTGTAACTGCTCAGGCCATAACCATCTGAGCCGCCCAGAAGCTGTCTGCTGCCAGGATCATGAACCCGGTTAGGCCGTTATGCGAGCTTTGGGACTACTGCTATAAGGCTGACCACCAGGCGGGCTGAGCAGTTACCAAAGGCTTTTTGCAGCAGAATCATATATTAAAACGGAAGTTAATAATATCGCCGTCCTGGACGATATAGTCCTTGCCTTCCAGCCGCGCCAGGCCTTTTTCTTTGACTTTATTCATATCACCCAGCTTTTCCAGGTCGTTGAAGTTAACCACTTCGGCGCGGATGAAGCCGCGTTCGATGTCACTGTGGATTTTGCCGGCAGCAGCGCGGGCATGGGTACCCGCTTTGATAGTCCAGGCGCGCACTTCGTCTTCCCCGGCGGTAAGGAAGGAGATTAGCCCCAGGCGACGGTAGATGGCCTGCGCCAGGCGGACAATACCCGGTTCGGCGATACCCATCTCCTTGAGGAATACTTCCCGGTCAGCAGGCTCCAGCCGCGCTATCTCCGCCTCCAGCTCGGCACAGAGGCTTAAAACAGGAATACCCCGCGCGGCAGCATAGGCGGTGACCCCTTCTTTACCCTCATAATGGCCGGTTCGCAGCTGCTCCTCGTCGATATTGACAACGATCAGCATCGGTCTGGTGGTTAAAAAACCCATATGCCGTAAAACCTGCCCTTCCGCGTCCGTCAGGCCGGCTTCCAGCAAGGGCTTTTCGGCTTCCAGGGCTTCCCGGCAGCGCTGCAGGGCATCCCGCTCGGCCAGTATATCGCCTTTTACCTTTTTATTGGCGGCTATCCGTTCCAGGCGGGTCTCGATCAGTTGCAGGTCGGCCAGCAGGAGCTCGGCATTGATCATCTCCAGATCCCGCACCGGGTTGAGATTGCCCTCCACATGCAGTACGGCCTCACTGCGGAAGGTACGGACAACGTGGATGAGGGCGTCTACTTC
>DFYS01000031.1:4717-8791 GCA_002383405.1 Moorella sp. UBA4076 | reverse complement strand
CTTTTCATATCTCATATACGGGGGTTATATCCATGCCATACATCGAGGTGTTTTTACAGACCATCCTGGCCTTTGCAGCTATCCTGATCTATACCCGTATTCTGGGGAAGCAGCAGATCGGCCAGCTGACATTTTTTGAGTATATCAACGGCATCACCTTCGGCAGCATAGCCGCCGTCCTGGCTACCGATATTGAGCCCGGGAGTACCGCCGTACATTTTCTTGGCCTGACCCTTTTCGCTTTACTTACCTGGCTGGCCGGTTATGCCGCCCTGGTAAGCCGGCCGGCCCGCAAGTTAATTTCCGGCGAACCGACGGTGGTGGTCCACAATGGCAAAGTTTTGGAAGAAAACATGAAAAAAATGCGGTATAATTTTGATGAGCTGGCGATGCAGCTACGGCAAAAAAATGTGTTTGACATCGCCGACGTGGAATATGCTATGCTGGAACCGGACGGCGACCTGAGCATCCTGTTAAAATCCCAGAAACGCCCCCTGACACCATCCGATCTCCAGCTGCCGACCGGGTATGAGGGAGTACCCACGGAACTGGTTATGGATGGGGAGATCCTCTTTCAGAACCTGCAGCAGAACAACCTGGATGAAAAGTGGCTCATCCAGCAGCTGCAGGGGCAGGGAGTCCAGGACTTGAGCCAGGTCGATTATGCTGTTCTGCGCAGCGACGGCTCCCTGTATGTAAATTGCAAGGAGGATGATATTATCCACCCGGTGGACATTACCGATGCCCCGGAAAGCCCGGTAAGTATCAAAAAGGAAGAGCAGGATCGACCGTAATGTAAGGAGGGTATTAATGACGATCAAATTTGGTACCGATGGCTGGCGGGCCATCATCGCCGACGAATTCACTTTTAGTAACGTCCGCCTGGTCACCCAGGCCATAGCCGGTTACCTGCAGCAAGAAAAGGAGCCAGGGGGAGTAGTTATCGGCTATGACAACCGCTTCCTGGCGCCGGAATTTGCCGCCGCCGCGGCCGAGGTTCTAACCGCGAACGGCTTTACCGTTTATTTACCCTCACGTTCGGTACCTACCCCGGTAACAGCCTGGGCTGTTGCCCGTAACAGAGCCGGGGGTGCCTTGATGTTTACGGCCAGCCATAACCCGCCTGCCTACTGCGGCCTCAAGTTTATACCCGCCTATGCCGGCCCGGCCATGCCGGCGATTACTACCGCCATCGAAAAGGACATCGCCCGGGTAACCGGTACGGAGGACATTAAACGCCTGGAACTGAAGGAGGCGCGGCGGCGGGGTCTGGTCCGCGAACTGGAACCGCGGCAGGACTACCTGGAATACCTGCAGGGTCTGGTAGATGTGGCGGCTATTAAGCAGGCGCACTTGAAGGTGGTCGTTGATCCCCTTTACGGCGCCGGCATCGATTACCTGGATACATTTTTACGGCAGGCCGGCTGCCAGGTGGATACTCTCCATAACCATCGCGACCCCCTGTTCGGCGGCTCGTTGCCCGACCCCAGCGCCCGCGGCCTCGCCGATCTGGCGCGGCGGGTGCGGGAGATGGGGGCCGACCTGGGCCTGGCCCTGGACGGCGATGCCGACCGTTTTGGCGTTGTTGATCGGGATGGTACTTACTTTACAGCCAATGAAGTCCTCTACCTGATCCTGGCGCACCTGTTCTTCCACCGGCGCTATCAGGGACCGGTGGCGCGGACGGTGGCCACCACCCACAACCTGGACCGCCTGGCAACGGCCTGCGGCCAGGAGATTATTGAAACCCCGGTGGGTTTCAAGTATATCGGCGCCGCCCTCCGGGAGCGGGATTGTATCCTGGGGGGTGAGGAAAGCGGGGGGATGAGTATCCGCGGCCATATCCCGGAAAAAGACGGCATCCTGGCTACAGCCCTGATAGCCGAGTTGCGGGCGGTCCAGGGCCGCAGCCTCGGCGATATTCGTGCCGACCTGCAGGAGCGTTACGGCTACCTGATAAGCCGGCGCCTGGACCTGCAGGTGGATCAGGATAGCAAAGCGCGGATTTTAAAGGAGCTGCCGGATTTTGCCCCGGCCAAACTGGCCGGAGTACCCGTTACCGGGCGCCTGGCAGTCGACGGTGTTAAACTCCTGCTGGCCGACGGCAGCTGGGTTTTGCTGCGGCCTTCCGGGACGGAGCCCCTGCTGCGCCTGTATGTGGAAGCGCCCACTGAGGAGCGCCTCCAGCTGCTGCAAAGAGAAATCACCGCTGCTCTCAGGATTTAAAATACCGGGAATACTCCTCGGTTGATAGTTCCTGGTAACAGTGGGGACATAAGGCCCCCTGACCGGGGATCTCAATAGCGCTTTCCAGTCCCAGGCGCTCCATTAAGCTCAAAGAAGCGCCACAGCGCAGGCAGGCGTCGCTGGCTGCCGGCATGTATCGCACCTCCTTTCACCTTCACCGGCTACTCCGGCATAGGATGGAGCAGGGGGTGATTGACTTGGGTTACCACGCACCGGTAGCCTTGCTGGTAACTGTTGTTGCTCTGGCTCTGACCTACGGCGGCATCTGGTGGCGGCAAAGGAACCTTGTACTGGCCTGTCCCCGCCTGGAACTGGTCGTAGGAAACCAGGGAGAGTTTTTGGAGGGGCTGTTGCGCCGCTTATTATGGTGGGGCCACTGGCATGGCGCCCCGTGGCAGCTGCTGATTTATACCGATACCAGCGCCAGGGCAACCCTTGCTATCTTGCGCCATTTCTTTTATCCCTATCCCGGCAACTTCTTCTGGACCGACTCCTGGCCGGGCCGGGCAGTGCCGGACCATATCCTCGACCTGCGGCAGGAAACAAGCCTCGCCGCCGCATGGGTCCGGTTATACCAGCAAAGTTTAAAAAATTAACCCTCCGGGAGGAAAAAACGGCTATGATGGCGAAATAGACTGCAGGAGTTGAGTTAAGGAGAGCAGACCGATGGGAGAAGGGTGCAGCCGGGAGAAATGGGTGGCAGGGCTCATCCTGGCTTCAGGGGGATTTTTTTTAACCCTGGCCGGCTCCTCGGGCGCGGCTGTTTTCTGGGGGTTAAGCTGGAGCTTCTTCAATGCTTTCCTGCCGGCAGCCGCGAACTGGAAAAGGGTGAAAGGGCAATTATTGCTACCGGGGATCAACTTTATCCTGGCTGCCGGCTGGCTGTTTGCCAGCGGCCGGGGTAATGGATCCCCTTTCCCCTTTTTATTGCTGCTGCCCCTTCTCATTCCCTTTTACCGGGCGGAAAAACGCGTTCTGCTCTTAGGTCTCGCAGCGTCGCTGTTTTTAATTACAGGCTGGTACATAAAACAAGGATTGGTGTTCGCGGCAGCATCACCGGCCATGCTGGGGGCTGCCATCGCCCTGGCGGGATTTTGTTACCTTATTGGCAGCAGAATGGTGACCGCGGCGGCCAGGATCAAGGCCCTGGAGCTGGAACTCGAGCACTGGCAGCGGGAATATCAGGTCTCCCGCTCCCGGCTGGCTGATGTGGAAGCAATAGCCGTGACCGACGATTTGACGCGGGTCTTTAACTACCGCTATTTTGACCGGCACCTGGAACGCATGCTGGCCCCCGGACTGCAATACCGCTCCCTGGCCGTTTTAATGGTCGATATCGACCATTTTAAGGAAATCAATGACACCTACGGGCACCTGACCGGCAACCGGGTGCTGGCTGAGCTGGCGGCGTTGCTGAAAGAATACACCCGTGAAGGCGATGTGGTCACCCGTTTTGGCGGCGAAGAGTTTGCTATTATTCTACCGGGGAGCGACTATGACGGCGCTCTGCAGGTGGCGGAGAGAATCCGCCGGGCGATAGCTGAGCACACCTTTAACCAGGGAGGTGTTCCCATCTCTCTGACGGTGAGCACCGGCCTGGTCGTCTGGCCGGAAGACGGCGCCAGTAAAGAAGAACTAATCACCCATGCCGATCAGGCGCTTTACCAGGCCAAAATCACCGGGCGCAACAGCGTCTGCCCCTACCGGTTGCTTAAACCCGAACAGCTGCGGGCAGACGCCAATACCGTTGGCGCGGCATCAGCAGAAGGATGAAAATGGCAGTGTGTGGGTGGGGTGAGGCGGGTTCCCGGAGGGCGCATTTGCAGC
>DFYS01000031.1:0-4708 GCA_002383405.1 Moorella sp. UBA4076 | reverse complement strand
GTATAAGGGCGAGAAGTGGCGCCCGAAGGGAACCTGCCTCACCCCTGGTGGCATAATGACATTAACAGCTATTTTTGGCAGAACGTTATTTTCGGAGGCGCCATTCATGGCCAGCTTTCAGTCCAGGAGCCATACGGGGAGTTACGCCCCGGTACTATGCTGGCGGGGGCCGCTGTACCTCGCCCGGGGGGAGAACTCCGGCCAGGTGGGGCTCAGCCACGCCCCCGGCCTCGATCGCACTTTCTGGCAGCAGCGCGGCTACTACCACTTCCAGCTCCTGACACCGCCGTTGCCCCTGGGGACGGCGGCTTTTTTGTGTGAACTGCTGCAGCGGCATCTGTCCCGCCGGGGTGAACCGCCTCTGCGGCAAGCGCAGGCCCTGCTGGAACGGGGACGCCGGCAGCTGGGATTGCCCCCGTGGCCTGACCCGGCCGGGGAGTGCCCTGCACCCCGGCCGGCCCCGCCGCCGGCCGAGCTCGCCCTGGTCCAAAGGATCATCACCGGCCGCATCCTGTGGCGCGAGGAGGTAGCGCTGGCTCTGGCCGAAAATAAAGCGGCCGTCAATACCGCCCTGGAAGACCTGCTGCACTGGCTCTACCTGGCCGGGGAAGTAGACCTGCTGCCGGGGGTGGGTTATGAGCCCGGCGGCCAGCCCCGCTGCCGGCGATGCGGCCAGGCAACGCGGTTGTTCAAGGTTAGCTGTGCTGCCTGCGCCACCAGCGACTGCCTTATTTGCGAAAACTGCCTTACTATGGGCCAGTCCCGCCGCTGCCGGCCCCTCTATGCCCGTCCCGGGTCGGGGCAGCGGGCGGGAGCGTTAACGGCAGGTGGAGAACTGCGCCCGCGCCTGGAATTCGCCCTGACCCCGGCCCAGGTGGATGCTTACCGGGAGGCAGAGGAATTTGTCACCCGCGCCCCAGGGAAAGAGTGTTTGCTCTGGGCCGCCTGCGGTGCCGGCAAAACGGAAGTAGCCTACGGCGCCATCACGGCTGCTTTAAGACAGGGGAAAAGGGTCCTCTATACCTGTCCCCGCCGCGAAGTTATCCGGGAACTGCAGTCACGTTTGACCGCCGTCTGGCCCGGCCTGGCCATCCAGGCCCTCTATGGCGGCAGCCCCGGCAAATTTGGCTCAGCGGATCTCATCCTGGCCACCACCCACCAGGCGCTGCGTTTTTATCGCTGTTTCGACCTGGTGGTCCTGGATGAAGTTGACGCCTTCCCCCTTTCGGAAGACCCGATGCTCTATTACGCCGTCGAACGGGCGCGGCGGGAAGACGGCCAGACCCTGTGGCTGACGGCGACACCGCCGGCGGACCTGGCGGTGCGCGCCCGACGGCGGCAGGTCGCGGTCATCTATCTCCCGGCGCGGCACCACGGCCATCCGCTGCCGGTACCGCAAATCCACCGCGACCCTCTGTTAACCTCACCCGGGGCTAAACATCTGCCCCGCTCCCTGGCCGATTGCCTGGAATTGACCCTGGCTGGAAGGGGGCAACTCCTGATCTTTGTCCCGGCAGTTAAACTGGTGGCGGAGGTAGCAGACTGGTTGTTAAAGAACCGGCCGGGGACGGCGGCAGAGGCACCCTGGGTGCGCGGTTGCTATGCCGCCCACCCGGAAAGGGATGCTATAATCGCCGCCTTTCGTCGCTGCGAGTTTCCCGTCCTGGTTACGACTACGGTGATGGAGCGGGGGGTTACTATCCCCCGGCTCGATGTTATGGTCCTCTATGCCGATGAGGAAAGGGTTTTTACCGCCAACACCCTGGTGCAGATCGCCGGTCGGGCCGGTCGCTCGCCGGATTACCCTGACGGCCGGGTATATTTTTTAGCCCGGCGGGTCAGCCCGGCTATGGCCGCTGCCTGCCGCCAGATCCGGGAGTTCAATACTCTCGCCCGCCGGCGCGGATATTTAAAATAAAGCCGGGTGAATGATGCTATGCCTCCTTCCTGGCTGTTTCCCCGCGGTCGAACCTGTGCCTGGTGCGGCCGTCCCCTATCCGGGGGATACTTCTGTTCCTCCTGCCGCCAGCAGCTCCTCGCCTGGCAGCAGCAGTACCAGCCCTGCCATTTTTGTGGTCGCCTCTTACCAATGACCTCAGACGGCGTCTGTCACCAGTGCCGGGAAGAGCGGCCGCCTTTCCGCTGGGCCCGTGCTGCCGGGCCTTACCAGGGGGCACTCAAAGCAATGATCCTGGCCCTTAAGTATCAGGGCCGCCGCTCTCTGACCGTCCCGCTGGGCAATCTCCTGGCCGGCGTAGTGATGCAAGCACCCGGTCCGGGACCTCCTGACCTACTGGTCCCGGTGCCCCTTACCGCCGCTCGCTTGCGAGGCAGGACTTTTAATCAGGCGGAACTCCTGGCCGCAGCCCTGGGCCGGGAATTAAACCTGCCCGTAGCGGGCGCGGCGCTGCTGCGAGTCAGAGAAACAGCACCTCAGATTAACCTTTCCCGGCGTTTACGATGGCAGAACCTGGCCGGCGCCTTTAAAGTAGCGGCAGCGGCCGTTATCAGGGACCGCCGCCTGCTGCTGGTGGACGATGTTTTGACCACCGGGGCCACCGCTGCTGCCTGTACCCGCGCCCTGCTGGCGTCCGGAGCCAGGGAAGTAGCGGTGGTGACGGTAGCTACCGGGGTCGAGCATCTTCCCTGATTTTCACCATTAACAGCCATAACGGAGACCTGGATCGACAAAATATTAAGCCGTCCACACCGCCGTCCACAGGGACAAGCTAGAAATTGCAACTTATTAACAGCCTTATCCACTTTATCCACAGGCCTGACCGGGGGAAAGCGGCCTTCCGAAAGCTGGTTTCGACATCCAAAATCTGGCAAAAACAATTTAATAATAATTTGACAGCCATCTTTAACCATGCTATGATAAAATTGCTTGAGGGTACTCCCGCCCCCAAGGGAGATTAATTTAGGAGGAATGTTGACAACATGCTGGGCAAGGTTAAATGGTTCAGTCCGGAGAAAGGTTACGGTTTTATTGAACAGGAAGACGGCAAGGATGTCTTTGTGCACTTTTCCGCCGTCCAGGGTGATGGCTTTAAGACCCTGGCCGAGGGTGAGTCGGTGGAGTTTGACATTGTCGACGGGCCCCGCGGTCCTCAGGCAGCCAATGTGACGAAACTGTAGCCTACCAGGGCCCCGGCTTGCCGGGGCCTTTCTGCTACTTATACTTAAATGTAGCGCCGCAGGCATACTATCATTCATTTTCTATTTCGAGGCAGGAATTTTTTCCCCGGCGGGGAATAATAGTAAAAAGGGTAAGAAAGGAGTGCCAGGAGGGATGGATATCAACATCCGCGGCAAGAACCTTCCCGTAACCGACGCTTTGCAACGGTATATAGAGAAACGCCTGGGAAAGATTGAACGCTACCTGGAAGGAGTGGATACGGTCCAGGTTAATCTGGCGGTCAACCGCGACTCCCATGTTGTGGAAGTGACCATTCCCCTCAACGGCTACCTGTTGCGCGGTGAAGAGGTCACTGGCGATATGTATGGCTCGGTCGACCTGGTGGTAGAAAAACTGGAAAGGCAAATTGCCAAGTATAAAACCCGGTTGATGAAGAAATTGAAGAACGGCACCTTGAAAGAGCTGCCGGAAATAGCGGCGGAACATCGGGGTGAAGCCGAGCCGGAACCGAAGCTCATCCGGACCAAGCGCTTCCCCATCAAACCCATGCCGGTGGAAGAGGCTATTTTGCAGATGAATCTCCTGGGCCACAGCTTTTTTGTCTTTTTCAACGCAGAAACGGAGGAGGTTAACGTCCTTTACCGCCGCCGCGACGGCAACTTCGGGCTGATTGAGCCGGAATATTAATACAAAAATCCAAGATATTTGGAGATTATGGGAGATATTGGTCGCTAATCGCCGATATCTCTCTTTTTTTGCCATTTTTTATTGCCGCCTTAGCAGGGAATTTTTAACCTTTCGCGAATATAATCCTTAAGGGCAACTACCCGGGCCACTTCTCCAGATTAGAAACAGAGAAAGGTTGAGGTTTTTGGCGGGAGAGAAACAAGAACCGAGAATTACCGATTACGAAAGGATAATCGGCCAGATCAAAGATGTTTTAGGGGCGCGGCTGGTAACTGCTGCCGATGGCGGTATCAGTGAAATACATATTATGACCCGCAGTAACCGTAACCCCAAGCAAATTGTCCGCGACGTCGAATCAGCCCTCCTTATTCAGCTGGGAGTTACCATTGACCATAAAAAAATCAGCGTCGTCCAGGTGTCCGACCAGGATTTACCGCAGGAAGCGGCTGAAGGCAGGGGCTGCTACCAGGCCCCCTGCCTCCCCCTGCGCCTGTTAAGCATCAACCTCTTTACCCGCGGCCTGGAAGCGGAAGCAACGGTAGAATTGGAAACGGGGACCAATGATAAAACCTATCAGGGCTACGCCAGCGGGCCCAACGCTCCGGAACGCAACCTCTGGTTGATAGCCGCCGCTACTTTGAATGCCATCGAAAACTATAGCGGCGGCATCTGGCACCTGGCCCTGGAAGACCTGGTTTATGTGGAAGTCGCCCATCGCCGGGCTGCTCTCTGCGCGGTTGTGATGGTCAGCCAGGAAGGCTGTGAATACCTGGCCGGGGTGGCCCTGGTCGGTGGTGACGAGCGCCGGGCTGCCGCCAGCGCTGTTTTGCAGGCCCTGGCCTGTCGCTTTTGTTCTTATAATGAAACCCCATAATGAAACCC
>DFYS01000169.1:16169-22697 GCA_002383405.1 Moorella sp. UBA4076 | reverse complement strand
ATTGCTTCAGGCCGGCGTAAATTCCTGCGGTCTGGCTATCGTGCGGCCGAAATAGTGACCCAGAGCAACGCGAATGCGGCGGGAAGCCTGGCCATCGCCGTAGGGATTGACGGCATGGGCCATCTGCAGGTAGGCCGTCTCATCTTCCAGCAGCTCGCCGGCGGCCGCCAGCACGTCCTGGTAGGCCGTACCCACCAGGCGCACTGTGCCGGCGGTAACGGCTTCCGGGCGTTCGGTGACCTCCCGCAGGACGAGGACCGGTTTGCCCAGGGCCGGCGCTTCCTCCTGGAGGCCGCCGGAGTCCGTCAACACCAGGTAGGAACGGGCCATAAGGTTGACAAAAGGTTCATATTCCAGGGGGTCGATGAGGTAAATGCGCTCCTGGTTACCGAGGATCTCTCTTGCTGCTTCCCGCACCTGCGGGTTGTAGTGGACAGGGAAGACAATGGCTATATCCCGGTAATGCCGGACCAGTTCCTTCAGGGCGGTGAAGATCTCCCGGAAGGGTTCCCCCCAGTTTTCGCGGCGGTGGGCGGTGACCAGGATGACCCTCAAGTCCTGCCAATCCAGCTGCTGCAAACGGGAGTCGCTGAAACGGTATGCGGGGCGGACCGTGGCCTGTAAAGCGTCAATAACGGTATTGCCGGTGACGTAGATGTGCTCCGCCGCTATATTTTCCCGCAGCAGGTTATCCCGGGCCGTAGCTGTGGGGGCAAAATGGATATCCGCCAGGGCGCCGGCCAGACGGCGGTTCATTTCCTCGGGAAAGGGGGCATAACGGTCGCCGGTCCTCAAGCCGGCTTCAACATGACCGACCGGTACCTGCCGGTAGAAGGCGGCCAGGGCGGCGACAAAGGTGGTGGTGGTGTCGCCGTGGACGAGGACTACGTCCGGAGTCGAGGAACGCAAAACCTCGCTTAAGCCGTTCAGTGCCCTGGTGGTCACGTCCTCCAGGGTCTGGCGGTCACGCATGATATCCAGGTCAAAGTCGGGTTTAATCTGGAAAAGCTGCAGCACCTGGTCCAGCATCTCGCGGTGCTGGGCGGTAACCGCCACCTGGCAGGCGAATTCCCCGGGGTGACGGTTGAGTTCCTTGACTACCGGGGCCATTTTGATAGCCTCGGGACGGGTGCCGAAAACAGCAATTACTTTTAAGGGCGGCATCAAGGTTTCCTTCCCTACTTCAAATACTTTTTGGCCTTGAGTTTATCAATATGCTCTGCCAGCGCCTGCTGGATATCGACGCCATAATGGTCTTCCAGAACATACATCAACGATACGGCCGTCTGGGCTACGTCCAGCAGCTCGCGGGTAATGGCCTGCAGCACGACGCTTTGATCGATGGCGACTGCTTCGCCGCTCATCCCCCGCAGTTTGCCGATGGCCTGGGCCAATTCCCCGGCTTCTTCCATGAGCTTTAATGCGGTCGATTCCATGGTCGGCGTCAGGTTGTCCAATTTGGGCAGGGCGATTATCTTCTGTTGCAAAAAAACAGCCCCCGTCAATGCGCCCGGCTGGAGACCCCCCCACGGGCGCAAATAATATTCAACAGACTCAATTATAGCTTGAAACAGGAGCCGGCGCCACCCCGTTCCAGTAATAATCGCAAAAAAGTAGCGGCCCCTTATTGGTGCAGGCAATCCTACCCTGAAAATAGATGTGGGATGTGAGAGGTGAGATGTGGGAGGCCGGTAGGAACTAGCTGCGCCAGTTTCTGATTGAAGTCCCACACCCTGCCATTTTCATCCTTCTGCTGGTGCCGCTCGCAGGCGGCATGGGTGTCTGCTCACCTGGGCAGGTGGACAATCTCCAGGCCAGCCTGGCGCAGCCAGTCGCGGGCGACGGGATAGGGCCGGGCGTAGACCAGCCTTTGGATGCCGGCCTGGATGATGATCAGGGCACAGCGTTCGCAGGGGTAATCGGTAACATACATGGTGGCCCCGACGCGTTCCTCCGGCGAGCACTCCAGCAGGGCATTGATTTCGGCGTGGATGGTGCGCAGGCAGTGCTCCCCTTCCATCAGGCAGCCGGCATCGAGGCAATGGGGCAGACCATGAGGGGCACCGTTATAGCCGGTACCTTTGATGCGTTTGTCCTTGACCACGACGGCGCCTACTTCCCGCCGGTTGCAGGTACTGCGGCCGGCCACCTGAAAAGCGATATCGAGAAAATACTCGTCCCAGTCTTTACGCATGGCTGCTCCTCCGTAAATGAGAGGTGAGAAGTGTGAGAAGCGAAAACCAGTAACACTACTACACAGTGCTGACGCATCTAAAACCTGCTTGCACGCGCGATATTTCCGGATTTCCCCGTTGAATTACCGCGACAAAAGGCCCGGCTCATCCTGGACATGGCGCCTATTTATATGGGTATGCGTCAACACTGACTACTACAGCTGGAACTTGACAAAGAAAGGTAACCATGGCTATAATCTAGTTAAAGGATACGCGCAATTAAACAGCTGGGGTGCCTCACCTAACCGGGGCTTTCGGAAGACCTCTTACCTGCTGCAACAGGCTAAGAGGTCAACCTATTTCCGCAGGTTAATGATCGAGACAACCAGGGATATCATAAGTATGACAGCTATCACGCCTTGTATAGCGTCTGATACCCGGATCATCCGCCTCACCTCCTTCGGGAACTGAGTCCCCGGTTGGTGAGGCCTGCTTAAATAGCGCGTATCACGGCTTATTTTAGCATAATGTGTCGATTACGGCTAGAGTTTTTTAAAGCCTGCCCGGAATTTTGATTTCCAGGCAGGCTTTTTAATTACACTCTCTGGGGTTGCTACTCCAGTTCCGGGTACAGGGGGAAGGCGCGGGTGAGTTCGGCGACGATGCCGCGGGCTTGCTCCAGTTTCTCTGCATCCGGCCCGTAGGAGAGAGCCAGGTCGATGGCCCGGGCGACCTGACCCATGGCGGCGGTGTCCATGCCCCGCGCCGTCAGAGCGGCCGTGCCCAGGCGGATGCCGCTGGTAACACTGGGCTTTTCCGGATCATAGGGGATGGCGTTTTTATTGACCGTTATCTGGACGGAACTTAGCACATCTTCGGCATCGCGGCCGGTGACCCCCTTATTGCGCAGGTCGACCAGGAGAAGGTGATTGTCGGTACCGCCGGATACCAGGTCGAAGCCGTAACCCATCAGGGCTTCGGCCAGAACCCGGGCATTGGTGACTATCTGCTCCTGATAACGCTTGAATTCCGGCTGCATGGCTTCTTTCAAAGCCACTGCTTTGGCGGCAATGACATGCATCAGGGGACCGCCCTGGATACCGGGGAAGACGGCCTTGTCAATCTCGCGGGCGTATTCCCTGGTAGTAAGGATAATGCCCCCCCGCGGCCCGCGCATGGTTTTGTGGGTGGTGGTGGTCACAAAATGGGCGCAGGGGACCGGACTGGGGTGGATGCCGGCGGCTACCAGGCCGGCAATATGGGCCATATCCACCATCAGGAGGGCGCCGGCCGCGTCGGCAATCGCCCGGAAGCGGGCAAAATCGATCACCCGCGGGTAGGCGCTGGCCCCGGCGATAATGAGCCGGGGTCGTTCCTCCCGGGCGATGCGGGCTGCCTCGTCGTAATCAATGCGGCCGGTGTCAGGGTGAACACCGTAAAAGGAAAAATTATAGTACTTGCCCGAGAGGCTGACCGGGCTGCCGTGGGTAAGATGACCGCCGTGGGCCAGGTTCATCCCCAGGGCTTTATCGCCAGGCTGCAGGACGGCGAGATAGACGGCGGTATTAGCCTGGCTGCCGGAGTGGGGCTGGACGTTGGCGTGTTCAGCGCCGAAAAGTGCTTTAGCCCGCTCGCGGGCCAGGTCCTCAACGATGTCCACCCATTCGCAGCCGCCGTAGTAGCGCTTGCCCGGGTAGCCTTCGGCATATTTGTTGGTCAGGACCGAGCTGTAGGCTTCCATGACAGCACGGCTGACAAAGTTTTCTGAGGCAATCAGCTCCAGGTGGCTGCGCTGGCGCTGCAACTCACCCTTGACTGCCGCCGTCAGTTCCGGGTCCACCCGGCTTATGGTTTCTAAGTCCATAGTCTCTATACCTCCGCGAGTAGTGTCCTGCAGAATCAGCATGCTCTATAGGCTTCACTCGGAGGCTCTGACTTTCGACTTCCTGCCCCCTGCCTATATTCTCAATATAGCAGTTTTTATAACGGCCTGATGCTTCACCTGGCGCCGGGGCGTGTCGCAGGGGTGAAGCCATGTGTAACTGCTCAGCCTACCTGACGGTCAGCCTGATAGCAATAACCCGGAAACCTATATATGCTGAGCGAGTTTGCGATCCTGGCGGCAGGCAGCGCCTGGGCGGCTTAGAGATGGTAGCCTGAGCAGTTACGGCCAGGTTGAGGATTCCTTCATGGCATGAGGGTTCCCCTGGGTGCGGGCTGGAGTTTACTTTTTCCTCCCGGTGGCCGCATCAGCTTGATGTCCGCCACCGCAGCAGTAGCTTGCCTCGATGGCGCTGATTTTCCCCACCCGCCGGGCGTGGCGGCCGCCGTTAAATTCCGCTGCCAGCCAGGTGGCGACTATATCCAGGGCCAGGCCGGCTCCGATAACCCTTTCCCCCAGTGTCAGGATATTGGCGTCATTATGCTCCCGCGCCGCGCGGGCGGAAAAGGTATCGTGGCACAGAGCGGCGCGGATACCCGGTACCTTATTGGCGGCGATACAGACGCCGATACCGGTGCCGCAGCAGAGGATGCCCCGGTCGCAGGCACCGCCGGCCACGGCTTCGGCCACCTGGCGGGCGTAATCGGGATAATCGACCGCTTCGGCATTGTATGTGCCCAGGTCCTGGTTGGCAATGCCCTGCTGGTCAAGATATTCTTTAATCGCCTTTTTAAGCTGGAAACCACCGTGATCGCTGCCCAGGGCAATACGCAATCTTACTACACCTCTGCTGTCTATATTAAATTTTGCTTAATCTAATTCGCCATTAAACCCCAGTTTCCTGCTGCCAGGAGCAAAATTTAAAAACTATCCGCCGGTGCTGTTGTCTGCACCTTAAATTGCGGGCCACGTAGCTTCCCAGCCCCGCACTCAACTGGTAGGATAGCGTCTTTAAGAATGGTAACTATCATCGTAACTGCTGCTCAGCCCATCTGGCGGCAGCCTGATAGAAGCGCCTTGAAGCTCGGATGATGGCTGACCGGGTTCGTAATTCTGACCGCAGGCAGACCCGTGGCGGCATAAGAAAAGTGGTAGGCTGAGCAGCTGCCTGTCATCAAGCGCCTTCCTGCTGAGGAGCAAGTCACCTGAGATTAAAGTGCCGGGCAGCAGCAAAAGAATGAAAATAATGCTTAGATCTTGGCGGACAAGGTTTATAGCGATTTTTGATGCGCCAGCACTGAGTCGCCGGCTATTTGCTTTGTTGACTGAATTTTTCCAGGGCCGAGCCGATCAGGCCGGCCAGCTGTCTGGCCATGTCCTGGTAGACATCCAGGGCTTGCCCAATAGGGTCGGAGATATCATCATCCAGGGCACCCGCCGGTCCGGCGGCGGCGTTTCCCGCGCTGTCCTGCCCCCGGCCCGCTGCCGCCGTGGGGTACGGCTGCCTGTCGCGGACATACTCCTTCAGGGTAAATATTTTACCTGCAGCCTCCGGGTAAAGCTGCTGCAGGCGGTCCCGGTGAGCAGCTTCCATGGTTAAAACAAGGTCAGCGCCCGCTACCATAGCCGCCGTTACCCGCCGGGCACGGTGGTCGCGGAGATCAATACCCAGCGCCGCTACCGCCTCGACGGCTGCCGGCGTAGCCGGGGCTCCCTCCCAGGCTGCCATGCCGGCCGAAGCTACCGCGATATCCAGGCCCCGCTCCGCCTGCAGGTGATTGGCAATAGCCGCCGCCATACTGCTGCGGCAGGTGTTGCCGGTACAGACAAAAAGAATCCCCGCCATTTACTACACCCCCATCAACATCTTCAACCCAATAGCTACCAGGACCAGGCCGCCGGCGATCTCCGCCCGGTTGCCCAGGTAAGACCCCAGGCGCCAGCCGGCGAGCAACCCCAGGCCCGTCATGATGGCGGCTATAAAACCCATAGTCAGGACCGTTAAAGGTATGTTGACGCTGATGGCGCCCAGGCCGAAGCCGACACTGAGGGCGTCCAGGCTGACGCTGCCGGCCATCAGGAGGACGGCCATCAGGCCGCCGATGACGCCCCCGCGGCCGGGCACGACCCGCAGCATCCGGCCGGCCAGGCCGCCCCGCTCGCGCCGGTTTTCCAGTGCTTCCCAGAGCATCAAGCCACCGATGCCGGCCAGTACCAGGGCGCCGATAACAACCGCCACTTGCCCCAGCAGCCGGCCCAGGATGAGGCCGAGGTAGAGCCCGGTCAGGGGCATAATGATGTGGAAAAGGCTCACTGTACCGGTAAAAAGGACGGCCCGCCGCCCCTTGAGCCCTCCCAGGGCAAGGCCGGCAGCCAGGGAAAAGGCATCAGTTCCCAGGGCGACGGCGACCAGGAATAACCCTAAAGGCTCCATAGTAAACCTCCGCAAGGAGATGTGAAAAGTGCGAGGTG
>DFYS01000169.1:14955-16104 GCA_002383405.1 Moorella sp. UBA4076 | reverse complement strand
GCTTCAGACCCGGATGATGCGGTGGGCTGCTGATTTACGCAGGCGGTTCATAATGGCCAGGCCTATCCCTTCCTCGGCCACAGCTTCGGCCAGGATAATGTCAATATGGTGACGGTCGCAATTGCGGAGCGCCCGGAAGAGGCTGGCAGCAATGGTGGCCGGCTGGGAGCGGCTCCCCAGTACCTCCAGGTAATCAGGAAGAGGCTCCCGCCGGTAGGCGGCGGCTGTTTCCCAGGTGGCCAGGACGGCTACCCGGCGCCCTTTTTGCTGCCAGTTTGCCAGCAGGGTACGGATGCGGATGGTTACCTGCTCCAGCGCGCCGCTGACGATATATACCTCTCCCTGGGGGGCATAGTGCCGGTACTTCATTCCCGGCGCCCGCGGCCGCGCTACCCGGCTCCCCTGCACATCCGGGTCAATAGCCACCTCGCCCAGAACGGCCTGCAGTTCCTCGTAGGTGACCCCCCCCGGCCGCAGGATAGTGGGCACCGGTGTCGTCAGGTCCAGGACCGTCGATTCCACTCCTACCGCAGCCGGCCCGCCGTCGACGACAGCATCAATCTTGCCGCGCATATCCCGGAGGACATCCGGCCCGGTGGTAGGGCTGGGACGACCGGAAATATTGGCGCTGGGCGCGGCGATGGGCAGGTGGGCGCCGCGGATGAGCGCCCGCGCCACAGGGTGCGAAGGCATACGGATGCCTACCGTATCCAGGCCGGCGGTGACAATATCCGGGATCAATTCACTGCGCGGCATAATCAGGGTCAGAGGACCCGGCCAGAAGCTCTGCATCAAAAGGGTCGCCCGCGGCGGCAGGTAAGCGACCAGGTCTTTTATATCCCGGAAATTGGCGATATGGACGATCAGGGGGTTATCAGCCGGCCGGCCTTTGGCGCGAAAGATGCGCCGTACCGCCCGGCCGTCCAGGGCGTTGGCACCGAGGCCGTAGACGGTCTCGGTCGGGAAGGCAACCACGCCGCCGCGGTGCAAAATACGGGCCGCCAGGCGAATCTTGTGCAGTTCCGGTACCAGGGGGTCAATCTTTAAGTATTTGGTGCGCTTAACCTGAGACACCCACTTCACCTCTATGTATGCAACCCGTCTATTATTCCCGTCGCCGGGCAAGAAAACAACGATCGCGGCCGCCGT
>DFYS01000169.1:0-14782 GCA_002383405.1 Moorella sp. UBA4076 | reverse complement strand
GGCGAAAAACCACCCGGCCTGCCAGGTTCAACCGCCGGGCGTTCTTCTGCGCCACCGCCAGGGCTGCCGGGCTGCAATCAGTGGCATAAACGACAGCCTGTGGCAGGTAATGCGCGAGACTGATCGCAATGGCGCCGCTGCCGGTACCGCAGTCGGCTACCTGCAGCCTGCGCCCCGGATCAAGGCGCTGTAATACGGCTTCCACTACTACTTCGGTGTCCTGCCGGGGGATTAACACCGCCGGGGTTACTTGAAACTCCAGGGACATGAATTCCTGGCGGCCGGTCAGGTACTGGAGCGGGTATCCCGCCGCCCGCCGCGCTGCCGCCGCCTGGAACCAAGCCGCCGCAGCGGCAGGCAGCTCCTCCTCCAGGCGGGCCAGGAGCTGCGGCCGCAGGTAACCTGCCACCCGGCCCAGGAGGACCTCCGCCTCCAGGCGCGGCCGCGCCAAACCCGCGGCCGCCAGCCGCTCTGTGGCTTCCTTTAAGGCCTCTTTCAGGGTCAAAGGGGGTTTTAAGCCTCCATCTTTTTTAACTGTTGCGCCTGGTCAGCGGTTACCAGGGCATCGATGATTGCATCCAGATCGCCGTCCAGGACCGTATCCAGGTGGTGCAGGGTAAGGCCGATGCGGTGGTCGGTCACCCGGTTCTGGGGGAAATTATAGGTGCGGATACGCTCGCTGCGATCGCCGCTGCCGACCTGGGAACGCCGGGCGGCTGCCATTTCCCCCTCCTGCTCCTGCCGGGCTATATCCATAAGGCGGGCGCGGAGGACCTTCATAGCCTTCTCCTTGTTCTTCAGCTGCGACTTTTCGTCCTGACAGGACACCACCAGCCCTGTGGGCAGGTGGGTAATACGCACCGCCGAGTAGGTGGTGTTGACGGACTGACCGCCGGGCCCGCTGGAGCAGAAGATATCCGTGCGCAGGTCTTCGGGGTTGATGGCCACGTCCACCTCTTCCGCCTCCGGCAGGACGGCGACGGTGGCAGTGGAGGTGTGGATCCTGCCCCCGGATTCGGTGGACGGTATACGCTGCACCCGGTGAACACCGCTTTCAAATTTGAGGCGGCTGTATACCCCCTGGCCTTCAATCAGGAAAATGACCTCTTTAAAGCCCCCCAGCCCGGTGGCATGTTCGCTGATAATCTCGCTGCGCCAGCGGTGTCTTTCCGCATAGCGCTGGTACATGCGGAAAAGGTCGCCGGCAAAGAGGGCGGCCTCGTCGCCGCCGGCCCCGGCGCGGATCTCCATGATGATATTCTTGTCATCGTTGGGGTCGCGGGGCAGGAGCAGGACCTGCAGCTGCTGTTCGAGCTTCTCTTGCTCTTCCTCCAGGCGTTTTATTTCCCCGGTCAGGTATTCCTGGAACTCGGCGTCCTCTTCCCCGGCCAGCATAGCGCGGCTCTCTTCCAGGTCGGCCGTGACGCGGCGATAGCGACGCCAGGTGGTGACTATATCCTCCAGGGCGGCATGGGCGCGGGCGTGCTTCTGCAAGCTCGCCGGATCGGCGATAACAGCCGGGTCGCCCATCAGCCGGCCCAGTTCTTCATATTTAGCTTCCAGCTGTTCCAGTTTTGCCAGCATAAATTCACCTCCTATTGGTCGCGTGGTTTGCTGCTGATGCCCGGGCACTTTAACCCTGGACGGCTCGCTCCTTAGTGAGTAGGCGCTTGATGATGGTCCCCCATCTTCAAGCTGCTGTATTGCCGGTTAAGTACCGGGCATGACGTTTAANNAAATGGCTATTGATGTCAGCTAGCTGCCGCGGGCGGAGCGGCGTCCTCCTCCCGGGCTGCCTCCAGGGCGGCCAGGGCCACCTCCAGCATGCCATCGTCGGGCTCGCGGGTGGTCAGCTTCTGCAGCCACAGGCCCGGGGCGGCAATAGCCCGCACCAGGGGGGCATGGAGATGGCGCCCGGTAAATTTTAAGAGTTCATAGGCCACGCCGGCCACCACCGGCAGCAGCAGCAGCCGCGAAGCCAGGCGCCAGATGATGCCGCCGTGACCAACAAAGGAAAAAAAGACGATCGTCAGTACCAGCACCAGCAGGAGGAAGCTGGTACCGCAGCGGGGGTGCAGGGTGGTATAGGGCCGGACCGCTTCCACCCTTAAAGCCGCCCCGGCTTCCAGGGCGTTGATTACTTTATGCTCGGCACCGTGGTACTGAAAAACGCGCTGGATGTCCTTGACTCGGCCGATGGCCACCACGTAGACCAGGAAAAGCCCCATGCGCAGCAGCCCTTCAACCACATTTTGCCAGAGGATAGATAAGCGGCTCTGCAGGAGCATAGCAGCCCCGGCCGGCAGAAGCACGAAAAAGCCGATGGTCAATACCAGGGCAATGGCTACCGTCAGCACCAGCTCCCTGGTGCTCAATTCCTCTTCTTCGCCTTCCATGGCCTGGTTGGCAGAAAAGGTCAGGTAACGGATACCCAGGATCAAGGATTCAAATAAGGCCACCACCCCGCGCAGCAGGGGGAGTTTTAACACCGGGTAGCGGGTGCTGATGGAGCTGTTGGCTTCAGAGGTTACCAGGAGGTCACCGCCGGGCTTCCGGATGGCGATGGCCGTCCGGCGCGGCCCGCGCATCATAACACCCTCAATGACGGCCTGGCCGCCGTACTGTACCTCCGGAGCCGCCCCCCATAGGAAAAAGCAGAGCCCGCGGCTCCGCCTTTTTGCTCTAGCGCCCATACTTTTGCCGGAAACGTTCAATCCGCCCGCCGCGTTCGACCACCCTCTGCCGGTTGCCGGTATAAAAAGGGTGGCACTGGGAACATATCTCGACCCGGATCTCCTTTTTGGTAGAGCGGGTTTCAATGACATTACCGCAGGCACAAACAATCCGGGCTTTATCATACTGGGGATGGATGTCCGGTTTCACGCCTTCTCACCTCCGCGGCTAAATCAAACTCATATCAGTATAACATGGAAAGGTTGCCGGTGCAAACAAAAAAATAGGGGATGCCATCAAAAAAGGGCCGGCGGGCCGGCCCTTTTTAGCGGCTTAAATAGCGTTCCGGATTAACGGCCTTGCCCTTTTCCCGGACTTCAAAATGGAGGTGGGGGCCGCTGGAGTTACCGGTGCTGCCAACGGTAGCAATATTAGCGCCGGCCTCGACATATTCACCCACCTTGACCAGATTGCGGGAGTTATGGGCATAAACGGTTTCCAGGCCGTTGCCATGGTCGATTTTGACCATGCGGCCGTAAATCCCGTTGCCCCATCCGGAGAAGTTGACCACCCCGGACCAGGCGGCGCGGATATAATCCCCGGTCGCGGCGGCGATATCCAGGCCATGGTGAAACTCATTACCCCGCCAGCCAAAGCCGGAGGTAATGGCACCAACGAG
Source organism: Moorella sp. UBA4076 (assembly GCA_002383405.1). Taxonomy (GTDB): domain Bacteria; phylum Bacillota; class DSM-521; order Neomoorellales; family Neomoorellaceae; genus Neomoorella. The sequence goes on along the minus strand of DFYS01000169.1, from coordinate 11,430 downwards.
GGGCCACAGGAACAGGTTCGCCGTAAGGCTGCGGGAGGCCGGCAGCGTACGGGTGACGGCCATATTTTCGGCCCTGGTCACCGGCACCCCGCCCGGCGTTCCGGGAATGGTCAGGACAGCACCTATCTTCAAAGCGCGGGCATCAGCTATGCCGTTAGCCGCCGCCAGGCCGGCCACCGTGGTGCCAAAATGGCGGGCAATGCTCCACAGGCTGTCGCCGGCAACTACCGTATAGGTCTGCTCCCTTTCGCGGGGCAATACCAGAAACTGGCCCGGGTTTAAGGCTGCTTCGGGTTCCAGGTAGTTCATCACCGCCACCAGCTCGGGGTCTACCTGGTAGCGGCGGGCAATTCGCTCCAGGGTGTCTCCTGCTTCGGTCCGGTAAATACGAGTGTAATTATTAACTCTGGCCGCCAATTCCTGGTAGGTATCCGGGGCCAGGACCGCCGCCACCTGCTGCAAATCTTCGATGACGGCCGCCTGCGCCGGGAGAGCGAAGGATGTCACTGCCAGCAGGGCCGTCCCCAGGATCAATCCTGCCGCCATCTTGCGTGACAGCATCGACAGCATTTTGTTCACTCCTATCTTTACCATTATGGTATAAGTTGGCTCCTTTCCCATTTAGCCTTTATTCTAGCCATACGCTAAAAAAAATATACCCCTTGGATAGAGGTAAGAAGTGAGAGGTGTGATGTGGGACCCGACGCTCAATCCTGCTTGCTTAAATTGCCGGCTGGTCCCCAGCATGATAGTTTCTTATACCTGAGCTACCAATCCTAAGTTTAAGTGCCGGGTTCCTGATTGAAGCCTGCCACTGCCAAATCTTTTTTCTACTTCCCGCAGAAGTTCTTCCACTTCTTCCGGCGTCAGGATTTCTTCCTGCAAGCATACCACCTCCCACAAATAAGAAAATTCGGCCTGGAGCCGGATTGCTTACTTTACCGCAAATTATGCCCTTGACAACCACTGTCAGAGGTATGTATACTTTAGTTAAGGATACGCAAAACTAAAGCTGTGTGGTGAGCCCCACCTAACCGGGGTTTTAGAGGACCTCTTGCCTGCTACCACAGGTTAAGAGGTTCATCTATTTCCGCAGGTTAGTTATGGAAACAATCACCGATACCAGTATCAAAACGGCTATTACCATCTGAATAGCGTCAGATAACGGGATCATATTGCCCCACTTCCCTTCGGGAACCGAGTCCCCGGTTGGTGAGGCCAGCTTCGTTTTGCGTACCCTGGTCTATTTTAGTGCCTTACGTCTTCAAAACTGTAATAAAAAACAAGTTGTTTACGCCACCCTATCCAGCAATGGCAGGGTTTTAATTCACTGTCACGCCAGTAAGATTGGGTTGTGGGCGGAGCTCACTTTAACATATTTTGGCGTTATCTAGCCAGAGTTTTTTCTTCTCCTGGGTCTTATAGCGGTGGAAATCTAACTTCTCGCTTCCCACTTCTCATATGTGTTCGCGGGCGAAAAAAGCCGGCAAAGCGCGGAGCAGGTCTTTATTACTCCTGGTCTTTTTCATCGATTCGATTAAAGCCTCGGTCACTTCCACCGGCCCCAGGCCGCTGGTGACCCGCCGGAACTGCCATACCAGCTCCAGCTCCTCCTGGCTTAAAAGGAGCTCCTCCCGCCGGGTACCGGAACGTTTGACGTCAATAGCCGGGAAGATGCGCCGTTCTGCCAGCCGGCGGTCCAAAATAAGTTCCATATTGCCTGTTCCTTTGAATTCTTCAAAGATAACTTCATCCATGCGGCTGCCTGTTTCAACGAGGGCGGTGGCGACGATGGTCAGGCTGCCCCCTTCTTCCACTTTGCGGGCGGCGCCGAAGAAACGCTTGGGCTTGTACAGGGCGGCGGGGTCGACACCGCCGGAGAGGGTGCGGCCGCTGGGGGGGACGACCAGGTTATGGGCGCGAGCCAGGCGGGTGATGCTGTCCAGGAGGACGACGACGTCTTTCTTATGTTCTACCAGACGTTTGGCCCGTTCCAGGACCATATCGGCCATCTTGACGTGGTTGTCCGGCAGCTCGTCAAAGGTCGAACTGACCACCTCGCCCCTGACCGAGCGTTCAATATCGGTGACCTCTTCCGGCCTTTCGTCAATTAAGAGGATAATCAGTTCGACTTGGGGGTGATTGGCAGTGATGGCATTGGCGATTTTTTTGAGCAGCACCGTCTTGCCGGCTTTGGGTGGTGATACGATCAGCGCCCTTTGCCCCTTGCCCAGAGGGGCGACCAGGTCGATAATCCGGGTGGAGGGATCGCCGTTACCCGTCTCCAGGGTATAGCGTTCGTAGGGGTAAATCGGGGTCAGGGCGTCAAAGTGCAGGCGTTCCGGCGCGGTTTCCGGATTTTCCTCGTTGACCTTTTCGACCCGCAGCAGGGCGAAGTAGCGTTCGTTATCCCGGGGGGCGCGGATGAGGCCGGTTACTTTATCTCCCGTACGCAGATCAAAACGGCGGATCTGGGAGGGCGAAACATAGATATCGTCACCGCTGGGTATGTACCCGAGGGGTCGCAGGAAACCGTAGCCTTCGGCCAGAATTTCCAGGATACCCCGGGCCTGGAGCTGTTCCTCCTGCTCCTTTTTACCCTCCCGCTGCTCCTGCTGTCCCTTCTGCTCCTGTTGCTCTTGCTGCTCCTGTTGCTTTTGCTGGTCTTGCTGGTCTTGCTGCTCCTGCTGTTCTCGTCGGGCCAGGGCTTTGGTAATCTCAAAGACCAGCTCCTTTTTCCGCAGGCGCGAAAAGCCGGCTAAATTCAGCTCCCGCGCCATCTGGTAGAGCTCTGCTATCGTTTTGCTTTCTAAATCGGCTGTTTGCACATATTAAACCTCCATAATCACTTGTCCTTGACCTTCTCCCAGTCGGCCAGGAAGCGGGCCAGGCCGGCATCGGTCAGGGGATGCTTGAGCATCTGCATAATAACCTTGTAGGGAACAGTGGCGATGTCGGCGCCCAGGCGGGCGGCCTGAAATACGTGCAGGGGATGGCGGATGCTGGCGGCGATAACCTGGGTTTCCAGGCCGTACTGGGCGTAAATGGGCACAATGTCGGCAATAACCTGCATGCCCTCCTGGTTGATATCATCGAGACGGCCGACAAAGGGGCTGACATAGGTGGCTCCGGCCAGGGCGGCGAGCAAGGCCTGGTTGGCGGCAAAAACCAGGGTGACGTTGGTTTTGATGCCTTGAGCGGCCAGCTCTTTAACAGCCTTGAGGCCCTCGGCTATCATGGGGATTTTAATGACAATGTTGGGGTGGATGGCGGCCAGTTCCCGTGCTTCAGCGAGCATCGCCCCGGCTTCGGTACTGATTACTTCGGCGCTGATGGGCCCGTCGACAATGGCGGTGATCTCTTCTACCACCTGGCGAAAATTACGCCCTTCCTGGGCGATAAGAGAGGGATTGGTGGTTACACCTGAGATTATACCCAGATCATTGGCTGCTTTAATCTCCTCGATATTGGCGGTATCAATAAAAATACGCATGAGTAATAACACCTGGTTTTAAAAAGCTAACTGTTTTTAGTCAGTGTAGCCGGCCGCCCCTATAACCAGGTTTTTGCTCCTTTCAGCTATAATTTGTCTGTCCCTGGAGACAGACTTAGCGACCGGGGGGCCTCGGGTAGGATAGTGGCCTGGATTTTCTATTTTTAAGTTCCGCCACTGCTTTAGAGCGAAAAAGAGTAACTTATTGCCAATTTAGCCTGAATTTCGGGCCTGGAGCAGGAGGCTGCGGCCAATAGAAAGCAGGCGGAGGGGTTTTTGGCGGATAGCCCCTTAACCGCTGCTTTTTATCCGTCCGGCGCTGCCGAATACCTGTATCTTGTGGCGAATCACGGCTGTGGCGGCTTCCCGGGCCGGCCCCAGGACCTTACGCGGGTCGATTTCATCGGGGTTGGCCGCCAGGGCCTGGCGGGTGGCCTCAACAAAGGCGACGCGAATATCGGTGTCAATATTGATCTTGCGTACGCCCAGCTCGACGGCACGGCGGATAGCGTCATCAGGTACGCCCGAGGAGCCGTGCAGAACAATGGGGGTGGGTACCAGGCGATCGATGGCGGCCAGGCGGTCGAAATCAAGCTCCGGCGTTCCTTTATAGCGGCCATGAGCGGTACCGATAGCTACGGCCAGGGCGTCGACGCCGGTAGTAGCAGCAAAACGCCTGGCTTCTTCGGGGTCGGTCATAGTCGCCTCGCGCGCGGATACGCTGATCTGCTCTTCGGTACCACCGATGCGCCCCAGCTCTCCTTCGACGGAGGCTCCCATGACGTGGGCGATGGCGACAACCCGCCGGGTCAGGGCCATGTTCTCTTCCAGGGGAAACTTGGAACCATCGATCATGACCGAGGTAAAGCCGGCGCGCAGGCAGCGCAGGATCTGTTCAAAATCAGTGCCGTGGTCCAGGTGCAATACGACAGGGATATCCGTACCGGCGGCTGCCGTCCGTACCAGGGAGGTTATGTATTCCAGGCCGGCGTATTTAATGGCCCCCTGGCTGGCCTGGATAATCACCGGCGCCCCTTCAGACCTGGCGGCATTGATAATGGCCTGGACAATTTCCATATTATTGCAGTTGAAAGCGCCGACGGCGTAACCGCCGCTGTCAGCTGCCTGCAGCACTTCGGCCAGGGTAACTAAGGGCATGGGATCAACTCCTTATTGAGATGTGAGAGGTGGGATTTGAGAGGCGAGATGTGGGCGATGGGAGGTGGGAGATGGGAAGTTCAGCACCAACCCCCGCTTATTAAATCCCGACAGGCCTATTACTGATACAAACCCCTTCACTTTTTTCCAGTGGAGGAAACCTCTTGCTCCAGACCCGAAAATCAGGCTAAATTGAGCAATGTGGCCCTCTTTTGCGGTCCATGTGGGGACTAATATCATGGCAACAACCCAAAAGAGGCTTTTGGCAGCAGAATCATTATTATATTTGCCCCGGTACGGCAGGCTTTATGCCCTGCTTTCCAATTCTGCTCCTGCCTCCTGCTTCCTATCAACTCATCATAGTCACGACAAGGGATTACATACTCTTGCTTCCTTCCTGCCTCTTGCCTCTTGAATCATACCGGGGATTTCTGGCGCCGGCGGCGGTAGGGCTGTTTGGATGGGGTCGGGTTTTCCTCGCTCAGGTGGCCGGGCAGGCGGATTTCTTGCATCCTGGCCACCCGTTCCAGGTCGGCCAGAGTAGCAGCCGGCAGATTGGTTTCCGTACGGCAGGCTTCGCAGCGTAATTGCAGGTGATCGGGAAAGATTTCAATCTCAATATCCTCATTGCCGCAGCCGCAGTTGACGTGGCCGGTTTCAGCCAGCTGATAAACAAGGATCAGCAGCTGATACATGATATCTGATTTCTGCAGATCATCGTCGAAGCCCAGGTCCTGTGCCACTTCAGCCAGGGTACGGTCATGGCGTTGTACCGCCCGCTGGACCTTTTCCCGCGGGCCGATAAAGCCCGCCTCCAGGTCTGTCTCCCGGCAGGTCAGGGTGAGAACCTCGCGCGACCAGAGCTCCTGGCGGTCGCAGTGGCTGACATGGAGACAACCGCACATGCCGCAATGGTACTGCAGCCAGAAGTGCCGTCCCTTTTTCCTGTTGATGGTCAGGAGAGGGGTGCCACAGCTGCAGACTGCCTGCCACGTCCGGCCGCCGCCGAAGCTAAAGAGGCAAAGACTGCGGTATTCCAGGCGGCCACATGATGGGCAACGCAAAACCGCCACATTGAGGGTGGGAATCAGCATCTTAAAAAATCCTCCTCATCCCTCCATATTCGCCGCAGCGGCCAAAATTCCTGCTCCGCGACAAATTAAAAAGGCCCGTTTATTAACGGGCCCTGAAGCTTTGCTGACTTTCCGTTCATCTCTATCCTTTAAGCCATCACCTGCAGCTGGCCGTATTCCAGTGGCAGTAGTTTTTTCACCATCCGGTACAGCTGCTGGATATCAAAGGGTTTATGCAGGCAATACGAGGCTCCGTACCTGTCTGCCTGCTCCTGCGGATGTAGTTCACTATACGCGGTGACGATGATCACCGGTATACTGAGGGCACGTTGCTGCAGTTCCCTTAAAAACTCCTCTCCACTCATACCCGGCATCTTGAGATCCAGGATCACCAGGTCTGGTTCTTCATTGGTGATTCTGGCGAGGGCTTCTTTTCCTTCCCTTGCTACAGTTACATAAAAGCCAGCCTGTTTCAGAGCTTCACAGATTAAACGGCGCACACCCGGCTGGTCGTCGATTACCATTATCTTTTTTCCTACCAGACCAGCTCACCTCCGTTCCCGGCGAACACAGTGACCCCCTTTCTTGCCGCTCCGCTGTCTCTTCGCTTAAGTTATAATGATTGGCTATAAATTGCCAATTTCCTGCTACCGGCGGAAATTTTTTTGCGGCGATTTACAGTGAAGCTGCCGGTGCCGCACCGGCAGCCGGGATGTCTACCATCGCGCCGGCGGTTGTCCGCACCCGGTAGGGTTGTCCGCCGCGGCAGTATACCCGTGGCAGGCGGGCGCCGGCGGTAGGCCGGCGCAAGCTGAGCTCTGCTTCCTGGCCGACCTTCACTGCGGGCAGGTGGCCCACCTCGATCAGGGAAAGCTGCATGCCTACCCGGCCTACTACGGCTGCCTCCCGGCCGGCGATGGTTGCTGTCAGCCCTTCCCCAACCCCCCGGCCCAGGTAAGCCAGGATGGCTTTTACCAGGTAGCGGGCCAGATCATTCAGATTCTTGGGCCGGCTGACGGCTGTCAGGGCAAATCCGTCGGCGTAACCCACCGGGATGACGGCCAGGCGGGTGGCTTTTTTGACCACATAGTCGCCGCCATAGCCGGCGGGGGTGCCGGCGGCTACATCGTGGATAAAGAGTATACGGGCTTTAAACTGCCAGGGGTCTTTGAGTTCCAGGCCGCGACGCGGCACCTGGTAGGGGAACTGGCCGTACAGGAGGGTGCCGGTTCGGACCATATCCAGATGCATCGCCGGATACAGAAGCAGGCCGGCGCTGTTGCTGATGTGTTTCAGAGGCAGGGACAGGCCCGCCTCGTCCAGAGTGGCAAGGACCCTTTGCCAGCGTTCCAGCTGCCGCCGAGCGGCCGCCGGGCGGGCGGCTTCGGCCAGGTGGCTGTAGATGCCTTCCAGTGCTACCCCGGGCCAGGCCAGCATCTCCTGCGCCAGGGGCACGGCTTCCTCCGGCTCCAGGCCGGTGCGTTGCAGCCCCGTCTCAACCTTGAGGTGCACCCGCGCCCGGCGGCCTGCTGTGGCCGCGGCGGCTACGACCGCTTCCGCCCCGGGCCGGCTGCTGACGGTTAGGGTGAGGTCCTGGGCCACGGCGTCCGGTATCTCTTCCGGCAGCAGGGGGCTCATAATAAGGATGGGCGCGCTGATGCCGGCGCGGCGCAGCTCCTGCCCTTCGGCCAGGTTGGTGACGCCCAGGTAATCAGCCCCGGCGCCCAGAAAGATGCGCGCTGCTTCGACAGCACCGGCGCCGTAGGCGTCGGCTTTGACGACGGCCAGGAGGCGGGTGCCGGGCTTTAGCAGGCCGCGGACGGCGCGCAGGTTGTGTTCCAGAGCGGCGGCCTCAATGGTAATCCAGCGCGGCCCGGCCAGGCGGGTTAGTTGGGCTGTGTCCAAAGGAGATTAACACCACCATATCCTGCGAGGGTAATCCGGGAAAAAGGCAATATTGCATAGAAAAAAGAGATGGAAAGCTCCATCCCTTTCCTTTTAGCTGTTTTGAGCAGGACCGCCGGTACTCCTGCATCTCTTCTAACCTTCTAACGAAGGTGTGTGGGGGGCGGATTTGCCCACCTCCAAAACAGCCTGGTTATATTCTACGCTTCTTTTCTATAGATTAGTCTACCACTATTGATATCTTTTTGCAACTCCCTTTTACGGGCAACTCTAAATGATTGGCCATCACTCGGCCATTTCCCCTGCCGCCTTCTTCTTCCAGAAGAGCAGGCGGCGGAAACCGCGGGAATAGAGGGGCAGGGCTGTCTGCCAGAGCCAGTAGTAGAAAGGGGCGTAAACGCGATCGTATTCGCCGATAAACTCGATAAAATCGCCGTTGAAACCCTTTTTAAAGCGGTAGAGGCCGTAGAGGGGGCTATTTTCGTCCAGGTTCCCCGGTACGCCGCGGAAGTCATATATGGTGCACCCCTGCTCCTGGGCCCAGCGGATCATCGTCCACTGCAGCAGGTAGTTGGGCATGACGTTGCGGTGCTGATTGCTGGAGGCGCCGTAAAGGTACCAGGCCTTATCGCCCATGATGAAGGCCAGGGTGCCGGCGATGGGTTCCCCCTGGTAATAAGCCAGGAAGAGTTTGGCGTAGCCGCGCGCCACCATCTCCCGCCACATAGTCTCAAAGTAGCTGTAAGAACGGACCAGGAAGCCATCACGCAGGGTGGTTTCCTTTAAGATTGCATAGAAAACCGGCAGGTCCGCCAGGGTGCAGTCCTCTTTAATGGTTACCCCTTTTTTTTCGGCCAGGCGGATGTTGTAGCGGGTCTTGCCATGCATATTCGCCAGGAGGGCCGCCGCATCCGGAGTGATATCCAGGCGGAAGACATGACGCGGCTGGACGCCCTCAAATCCCGCCCCTTTATTGGCCAGGCGGAAACCCCTTGCCCGCAACAGTTGGATTACAGCTGGATCGCTTACCGGTATATCGGGGTCGACCTTCAGGAGAATAGCCCCTGCCTGACGGGCGATGCCGTCTATGGCGGCCAGCAGCGCATCGAATAAGGCGCGGTCGTGAAAATCCACCACCGGCCCGCGGGGAGCATAAAGGATGGCTTTGCCGGTATAAGGCAGCTGCCGCCGCAGCAGGCTGGCGGCGGCAACGATGCGGCCCCCTTCCTCCAGGACCAGGCGCAGGGGCTGCCAGCCGGTGCTTGCCTTGACCTCGCCCCAGCCGTAGGACTGGAGGAAGTGGCCTTTGGGGTGGCCGGCGATAAAGGCGTCAAAGGCCTTTTCTTCATCCGGCCCGATCAGGCGGGCCTGGCGGGTGGCCATCAGGCCCCACCCCCTGCCGTCGTTGGCGCCAGGCCTGCGGCTATCCCGGCCTGCCGGCAGGCCGCGCCGACAAAGTCCCGGAAGAGGGGATGGGGCCGGTTGGGCCGCGATTTAAACTCGGGGTGGAACTGGCAGGCGACAAACCAGGGGTGAGCGGCCAGCTCGATGATCTCAACCAGGCGGTTGTCCGGGGAGGTGCCGCTGATGACCATGCCCCTGGCCGTCAGTTCGGCGCGGTAGCTGTTGTTGAATTCGTAACGGTGGCGGTGGCGCTCGTAGATGACTTCTTCCCCATAGGCCAGCTGGGCTTTCGTCGCCGGCTGCAGGCGGCAGGGGTATAACCCCAGGCGCATGGTACCGCCTTTTTCCTCAATATGCTTCTGTTCCGGCATCAGGTCAATGACCGGGTGGGGCGTTTCCGGGTTAATCTCGGCGCTGTGGGCATCTTTCAGGCCGCAGACGTGGCGGCCGAACTCTACCACCGCCAGCTGCATCCCCAGGCAGATGCCCAGGTACGGTACCTGCTTTTCGCGGGCGTAGCGGGCGGCGATGATTTTACCTTCAATGCCGCGGTCGCCAAAGCCCCCCGGCACCAGAATACCGGCTGCACCCTGGAGCAGGTCCGTTGCCCCGCGCTCCAGTTCCGCCGAATAGACCCAGCGGACATCCACCTGGACGCCGTGGTGGAAACCGGCGTGGCGCAGGGATTCGACGACGCTCAGGTAAGCGTCGGGCAGGGTGACGTATTTGCCCACCAGCGCGATCTCCAGGTGGCGGCTGATGCCCTGCATACGCTCCACCATGGCGCGCCAGTCGTCCATCTGCGCCGGGCTGCAGTCGAGTTTCAGGCGTTCCACCACAATGGTGTCCAGGCCTTCCTTTTCCAGCATCAGCGGGACTTCATAGATGGAGGCGGCGTCCCAGGCCTGGATGACGGCGTCGGGGTCAATGTCACAGAAGAGGGCGATCTTTTCTTCCATTTCCCGCGCAAAAGGCCTTTCCGTACGGCAGACGATAATATCGGGCTGGATGCCGATGCTGCGCAGCTCCTTGACGCTGTGCTGGGTGGGCTTGGTTTTAGCCTCCCGCGCCGCCCGCAGGTAGGGGATCAGCGTGACATGGATATAGAGAACGCGGTCGCGGCCGATGTCGCTCTTCATCTGGCGGATGGCTTCCAGAAAGGGCAGGGACTCGATGTCGCCGACAGTACCGCCGATTTCGGTAATCACCACGTCCGGGTCGCTTTCTTCGGCCACCCGGTAGAGCTGTTCTTTGATTTCATTGGTGATATGGGGTATGACCTGGACTGTGCCGCCCAGGTAGTCACCGCGGCGTTCCTTGGTTATTACTGACCAGTAGACCTTGCCGGCGGTGACGTTGCTGGCGCGGGTGAGGTTGATGTCGATAAAGCGTTCGTAGTGGCCCAGGTCCAGGTCGGTCTCAGCGCCGTCATCGGTGACAAAGACCTCACCGTGCTGGTAGGGGCTCATGGTGCCGGGGTCGATGTTGATGTAGGGGTCGAACTTCTGGATGGCGACTTTTAACCCCCGGCTCTTTAAAAGTCTGCCTAAAGAAGCGGCGGTTATCCCCTTCCCGAGAGAAGATGTGACACCGCCGGTGACGAAAATAAATTTGGCAGGCATGTTTTCCTCCTGATGCGAGGTGAGGGGTTAGAGACTTGTTGAAATCGGCTGCGCTGGTTGCAGATTAAAGCCTGCCCGCGCTCATACGCAAAGGGAGAGGCGTTACCGTCGCAAAGGTTTCCTTACATCCGCTCCGGGGCCGTAACCCCCAGGAGGTGGAGGACGTTACGCAAAGTGATGCGGGTCGCTTCCACCAGTACCAGGCGCGCCTTCCTGATTTCCGGCTCGTCGGCCAGCACCCGGCAGCTGGTATAAAAGCTGTGAAACAGGCTGGCCAGGTCGTGGGCAAAACGGGTCAGGCGGTGGGGTTCCAGGGCCNNGAGCAGGGTGAGGTCGGCCTCCCGCGCCGGCGGGACGGTGAGGCCCCTCTCTTGCGCCAGGCGGAGGATGCTGCAGATACGGGCGTGGGCGTACTGGACGTAGTAGACCGGGTTATCGGCCGACTGCGACCGCGCCAGGTCGAGGTCAAACTCCAGGTGGCTGTCGCTTTTCAGCATGACAAAGAAATAGCGGGCCGCATCCCGGCCTACCTCTTCAATCAATTCGTTCAAGGTGATATACTGGCCGGTGCGCTTGGACATACGTAACACCTCGCCGCCCTGGTACAGGCGCACCAGCTGCATAAGGACTACCTCCAGGCGCGCCGGGTCGTAACCCAGCGCCTGGAGGGCGCCTTTCAGGCGGGCGACGTGGCCGTGGTGGTCGGCGCCCCAGATATTGACAACCCGCTCAAAGCCGCGCTCGAATTTATTGCGGTGGTAGGCGATATCGGCGG
>DFYS01000049.1 GCA_002383405.1 Moorella sp. UBA4076 | reverse complement strand
CCAAAGCCTGCTTGATGTTCTTGGCGCGGGTGTTGCCGGTCTTCCTATATACATTGCGAAGCCTGTGGGCTTCGTCGATGATTACCAAATCCCAAGGGATAGCCGCAATGCTGTCACTGCTTGCCGAGGCGTACTCATACGAGCAAATCGCCACTTTCTTATCGTGCGTAGCTTGCAGAAAAAGATTGGACGGCGGCGTCACTCCTTTACGACGCTTTGGTCGTTTGATGATAACGCAGGGTATATTGAACTTCTCCTCTAACTCCGACTTCCATTGAATGCGGAGGGACGCAGGAATAATAAGCAGAATGTGCTGCTTTCGCTCCGCCTATGGTCAATACCAGGAGAATATGAGATTCTTGCATCCGCTTCGCTTGAATGATGTTTCACAGGCACTCCTCCCGTGATCCTCGAGAATTGTTATCTTCAGTTCATTATACGTCCATCGGCTGTAATAGAGTTAAATTTTCCACCTGGCTAAAGGCCCAATCATTGCTGGCCAGATGCGGGCAATTATGTTGCCGGCAGGCAGCTAAAAGGATAGAATCATTAGTCATGAGCCCGTATTTCTGTTGCCAGGCAACCGCCTGATAGCATAATTCCTGGGTAACGGGGATGATGTTAATATTCATTTCCGGTATTTTTTGTACCTGATCGGCGTAAGCAGTGAGTTGCTTAACTATTTCCGGCTTATTTTTTAATTTTTTGGCTATATTGCCCGGCGTAACCAGTTCCCGGGCCAGAGCTTCCAGCATCATGAGACGATGCATGACTTCCAATAAAATGCTTGTAGTAGTAAACCCCAGGATCTCTTCCCCTTCACAACGTTCCAATAATGAACTGCATTCCTCTGATATGCCGGTGAAGTGGTAAATAAAAATGTTGGCATCAATGAAGATGGTGGTCCCTGGTTTTAACTCCTCAAACCTCAAAAAAATCCTCCTCCTCGAGGACCTTCTTTACCAGATCCACCGGCGCCGGTATACTTCCCTTGGTACTTCTAACTACAGACGGTAAGCCTTCCCCGGTTTTCTTTTTGCCCCGGGTCAGATACTGTTCCAGGGCTTCTTCGATTATTTCGTTTAAATGTTTCTGCTTTTGATCAGCAAAAGCCCTGGCCCGATAAAGCAGCCGGGGGTTAATCGCCGTACCTATTTTTTGGCGCATATTACCACCTCGCCCGATTAGATTATAAACCCTGGCAGGAAATAATGTCAAGATTGTATCTAGATATTCTTTCATGGCAGGTGCGGGCGGCATCCATACTGCTAAAACCCGGCGGGCGGAACTTCATGGGTCGGGAGTCATCGGCATCGGGTCCGGTACCAGCGGCACCCCTCCGGCCGGCGCCGCTGGGGCTATGGATATAAAAGCCGCTGGCCAGCATCGCCAGGACCGACGGCGCCAGCACCCAGTGCAGCAGCCGCAAGCCCGCCGGGTGGCGCCGGGCTTTAACCCCTTTTAATTTAAAGCCGGTGATAGGGTTTTTTATCACGGTCTGGTTCGGGCTGCTCGATGTATATGCTCTGGCTGGGGAAGGCCACTTCTACCCCTTCACGCTCCAGAATAGCCATAATCTTGAAGTTTACATCTTCCCGCACCTCTAAATACTCCTTCCAGCTGGTAGTGATGGTAAAAAAATAAAGGAAAATGTCCAGGCTGCTGTCGTTGAACCTTTCGAAGTTAACCATTATCGTTTCCTTATGGATACCGGGATGGTTTTCGAGCATCTCCCTGATAGCTTCAACGCAGCGGGCCAGCTGCTGGCGGGAAGTACTGTAGGTAACCCCCAGGTGAAAAGTCACCTGGCGCTTTCCCATCCGCGACCAGTTGGTAATCGGTTCGTTGGCCAGGGTGGCATTGGGCACCGTCACCAGCGCCTGGGCAAAGGTACGGACTCTGGTGCTGCGAAAGTTTATGTCTTCCACCGTCCCTTCCACACTGGGAGTCAGGATCCAGTCGCCGATGGCAAAGGACTTTTCCATAATAATCATGATGCCGCCGAAGATATTGGCCAGGGCGTCTTTGGCGGCCAGGGCGGCGGCCAAACCGCCGAGCCCTAACCCGGCAATCAGGCCGTTGATATCGTAGCCCCACTCCGTAGCTACGATTAAAACGGCCATGATTACCACCAGCGCCTGCAAGGCTTTGGAGAAAAAAGGCGCCAGCATGTTGTTAAACCGGATTTGAAACTGCTCGAACAGCAAGGAATCCGTAGCTATAAAAGTGTAGAGCCCCCAGGCGATGAGGATGATAATTGCGGAACGAAAAACTCTGGATACCAGCAGGTTCTGCCCCATACTCAGGGGCAGCAGGTTCAGGGCCAGGTAAGCCCCCAGGATGATAAAGAAGTCACGCAGGGGTTTTTCCAGGGAGCGGGCGACGCTGTCATCAAGGGAGGTGGCCGTCCGGGCCGTCAACTTGAGTATGACAGCCAGCACGTAGCGGGTAAAAACCCGGCATAAGACAAGAAAGAAGAGAAAAACGAGCAGCGCCGACGCCACACCCCCGAATAAATCCGGTGGTAAGGGGATCCGGTCTATACCTATCCTGTTCATTAAATCCAACAACCAGTTCATATTGAGTACCTCCATATTGCGGCCTAAACTTCTAAAGTAACCACCCTGAAAATAGCGTTCTTCTGTAACTGTCACCCTTTTACATTGCGGTTCACTTTAACCATAACAAAGGGAAGCCCAATTTATTGCTGGCTTCCTTTATTTCCGGATCACCGGTGACAACCGTAGCTTTATATTGTAAGGCGGCCCCTATGGCAAAGGCATCAGCGTAGGAAAGAGGATGCAAAGCCTTAACTTTAGCAGCAGCAAGGGTCAGGTCTTCATCACCTACAAGAATTTCCACCGGCCATTTTTTAATGGTCTCTAAGACTTTTTTAGCTTCTATTTCTCCATTGTGCCGATATACGCGATAATATACTTCGCCTAAATTTACCCAGATCAACAAAAGTTTGATCAATTTTTCCCGAGCTTTTTGTAATAGTTCGGCCACCTTTTCGGCCCCAGTCTCATCTTCCAGGTAGCAAATAACGGCATAGGCATCCAGGATATAATCCCCGGCGCTTTCAGGGTAGTCGCTGCTCATGTTTTTCCTCCAACCGGCGTTCCTTTTGCTTATAGGACGCATAATTACTGGTAAGTGATCGTTTCCCTTTCAACATACCTCTGGCCTCAATTACCGGGTCAGAGGGAGCAGGAGTAATAATGATTTGCCCTTCCTTTTCGATAATTAAAGCACGCCCCGGAGCCTGGAGGCCGTATTTACGGCGTAAAAGGGCCGGAATTACCAATTGCCCCCTTGCGGAAACCTTTACCGTAGGCATGGCGATATCCCTCCTTTGTTTTACCGTTATAATAATTGTAAAACATCCACTGAAAAGATACAACATCTCCTTAAAGGGAAAAATAGCGTTGCCGGCTGCCAGCCTGGTCAGTTGCTTTAAGACCGACAAAATGATAAACTGGCGGCAGCGCAATGCGGGAGGTTTAGCTGTGATCGAACTTAACCACCTGACCAAGGTGTACCACCGGGGTGAAGTGAAAGCCGTCGACGATCTAAACCTCCTGGGGATGATGGTTGATCTCACCTATCCCCGTCTGGACTGGGTCGACCCCCAGCAGGCCATGAAGAGCAATTTCAACAGCCTCATCGCTATGGTCCTGGCCCTGCCCCTGGTTATTATCCTGGTCCTGTCAGCCCTGCTCCTGGCGCGCCTGGGCCAGGGGTATAACGCTATGGTGACTCTCTTGGCCCTGGAGCTAATACTGGCCGGCCTGGTAACAACCCGCTTCCTGGAGGGTATGGCCGGCAGGCGTTTCGGTGAGCTGGAGGAATGAGGGTTATATCCCCGGAAACAAAAAACCCGGCGTTTAGCCAGGCTGGTGAAAGGTCCAGCGAGGTAATTACAGGTTCCGCACCACCACCGGGAGTTGGGGGCCGACGTGAATACTGACCTGGGGTAATTACAGGTTCCGCGCCACCTCGTAGGCGTCCCAGATAGCACCCATGATATTCCGTGGCTCCCGGGCATCGCCGATAAGGTACACTTCGG
>DFYS01000026.1 GCA_002383405.1 Moorella sp. UBA4076 | reverse complement strand
CCGGCGTATAGCCGACAAACCAGGCGTCCTTTTCGCCGGAGAGGCCGCGGTATTCCGGCGCGTCAGGCAGCGAAGTGGTGCCTGTTTTGCCTGCTGCCGGGCGGCCGAGCTGGGCGTTTTTGCCGGTACCGGCGGTGACCACCGTTTCCAGCATATCGGTCATCAGGTAGGCCACCTGCTCGCTCATAGCGTCCTGGCGCTGGGGTTTGGCTACCACCAGGTCGCGACCCTGACGGTCGGTAATCTTGACCACCACGTGCGGCGGGATATATACCCCCTGGTTGGCAAAGGCACCGTAGGCGGCGGCCATCTGCAGGGGCGAAACGCCGGTGGTCAACCCCCCCAGAGCCAGGGCCAGGTTGCGATCTTCAGGCTTTAAGGGCAGGCCCAGGCGGCGGCCGAATTCATAGCCAGTGTCGATGCCGATAGTCTGGAGCGTCTTCACCGCCGGGATATTGACCGACCAGCGGATGGCCTCCCGCATGCTGATGAGGCCGCGGTAACGGTGGTCATAATTGACCGGCGTGTAGGCTTTCGGCGTGCTCGGGAAGGAAACCGGCACGTCATCAATGACGAAAGCCGGCGGGTAGCCCTTTTCCAGGGCCGGGCCATAGACCACCAGGGGCTTGATGGTCGAACCCGGCTGGCGCTCTGCCTGGGTGGCGCGGTTGAAACCCCGCTGGGTAGTATAGTCGCGGCCGCCTATCAGGCCGCGCACCTCGCCGGTACGCGGGTCCAGCACCGCCATGGCGCTCTCGATCTGGCGGTCAGGCGCGCTGGCGGGGAAGTTGTTTTTGTCCTCGTATACCTTCTCCATTTCCGCCTGCACTTTGGGGTCCAGGGTAGTATAGATCTTCAAGCCGCCCCGATAGAGGTCGGCCGCTTCGATACCCTTATCTTCCAGCAGCCGGGTGGCCTCATCGACAACGGCGTCAATAAAATAAGGAAATTTTTCTGCTTTTGTTTTCGGTGCTTCCCGGTATTCCAGTTTTTCCGCTTTGGCCTTTTCCGCCTCCTGGGGGGAAATAGAGCCGTACTTAACCATATTGTTCAACACTACCGCCTGGCGGTTTTTGGCAGCCTCCTGGTTTTTCGCCTCAAGGGGGGAATACCGGCCCGGCGCCTGGATTAAACCGGCCAGCATGGCACACTCGGCCAGGTCCAGGTCCGAAACCGATTTACCGAAATACAACTGTGACGCCGCCTCCACCCCGTAGGTGCCGGGGCCCAGGTAGACGATGTTCAGGTAGTTCTCCAGAATTTCCTCCTTGGTATACATCCGCTCCAGCTGGATGGCCATTATAGCCTCCTGGATTTTCCGCTTCAGGGTCTGTTCCATCGGATTCTCAATAAAGGCGTGGCGCGCCAGTTGCTGGGTCAGGGTGCTGGCGCCCTCGCGGATATCGCCGCTGCGAAGATTGATCCACAGGGCGCGGAGAATACCCTTCGGGTCAACGCCGTGGTGCTGGCGAAAACGGATGTCTTCGGTAGCAATAACAGCATTCTGCAAGTTTGGCGGTATCTTATCCAGGGGGACGACAATGCGGTTCTGTTCACCGTGCAGCTCTTCCACCAGCTGGCCGTCTTTATCATATATAAATGTAGTCATGGCCAGCTGGATCTGGTCGGGCTGCCAGTCGGGCATGCTGCGAATGACGCCGACGGCAAAACCGGTACCGGCGCCTACCAGAATCACGGCAGCGATAATCAAGATCAGCAAAAAGACACGCAAGACGTTTAACCTACGCTTCCGTTTTTTTGGCGCAGTCATTTTCCTTTTACGACCTCCTTTACAGCGCTATTATTATAGCACAGCTTTGCCGGGAGGGGAATGCAGTGCTGACGCATGAATCGTAGACATGGCATTGTATGAGGTATCTATGGCATCGTGTTAAAATTTTTAGCGCAGCAATCTTATGCTCAAGTCTTNNCATCCAACCCCGGTCCCAGGAAGACGATAAAACGGCAGCGAATCCCGCCACCTGCATCCCACAGCCCCATCTAAACGGCCCCATCTAAATAGACGCCGGCAGCGGCAAAAAGTTGCGGGCGGGGGGATGATGGGCACCTGTAAATGATGGCAGCACAGGCAAGGGCGGCAGGCAAGGGCAGGCATGAGAACCGTCCCCTTGCCTCAGAGATACAATAGACTTCGAGGAGGCAACTTCTTTGCAGTTACAGCAGGAAGTAAACCGGCAGCTTAAAATACTGCACCGCGGNNGTGGCGGAGATTGTCCCCGCCGAGGACCTGCGCGCCAAGCTGCAGCAATCCCTGGCCACCGGCCGGCCCCTGCGGGTGAAGCTGGGGTTGGACCCCACGGCGCCGGACATCCACCTGGGCCATACGGTGGTGCTGCAAAAGCTGCGCCAGTTTCAGGANNCTGGGGCACCAGGTAATTATCATTATCGGCGACTTTACCGGCAAGATCGGCGACCCCACCGGCAAAACCGAGACCCGGCGCCAGCTCACGGAAGCCGAAGTCCAGGCCAACGCCGCCACCTACAAAGAGCAGATCTTCAAAATCCTGCTTCCGGACCGTACCGAAGTCACCTTTAACAGCCGCTGGCTGGGCCGCCTCACCTTTGCCGGTGTCATCGAACTGGCCGCCAAAACCACTGTCGCCCGCATGCTGGAGCGGGAGGATTTCTCCCGCCGCTACCAGGAAAACCGGCCCATCAGCGTCCACGAATTCTTTTACCCCCTCATGCAGGGTTACGACTCTGTCGCCCTGGAAGCTGACGTCGAGCTGGGGGGCACGGACCAGAAGTTCAACCTCCTCATGGGCCGCCAGCTGCAGCGGGAGTACGGCCAGGAACCCCAGGTGGCTATGATGATGCCTATCCTGCCCGGTCTGGANNGCAAAAGCCTGGGCAACTATATCGGCGTCAGCGAAGCGCCCGCGGAGATGTACGGCAAGACCATGTCCCTGCCCGACGAGCTCATGTTGACCTACTTCGAGCTGGTCACGGCCGTACCCCTGGAGGAACTGGAGGCCATCAGGGAAGGGCTGGCCGCCGGCAGCCTGCACCCGCGCGACACCAAGATGCGCCTGGCGCGGGAAATCGTCACCCTCTACCACGGAGCGGCTGCCGCCCGCGCGGCGGAAAGGGAATTCCGCCAGGTCTTCCAGCAAGGCGACCTGCCGGGAGAAATGCCGGAGGTGAGGATAAATGCCGCCCGGGTGTGGTTGCCGCGCCTCATGGTCCAGGCCAACCTCGCCCCCAGCACCAGCGAAGCCCGCCGCCTCATCAGCCAGGGAGCCGTCAAGCTCGACGGTGAGCGCCTGGCTGATCCCGATGTCGAAATAGGTATTCGCGACGGCGCCGTCATCCAGGCCGGCAAACGCAAATTCGCCCGCCTGCAGCGGGGGTGAAGTAAATGCCATATAACCAACCTGATTATGCCAGTGATCCTTTTCTGCGGGTAGATGAATGGGCACCTGTACCTGCCGGTGAAGCACCCAAAGACCTGGCCCATCAACATGATCATTACCTTTATGGAGCGGAGAAGCATTGAGCAGGCAGGATTTACACGCCTGCTAATTCCATGAAAAAGCCTCGCTACCAAAAGTTATTTTCACTTTTTGGCCGCCCCCGGAGTATACTTTTATATGGGGGTGGTTGCCTTGTGGCTGCGACGGCGATGGCGGCGCCCGGGACGGCAGCCCCGGGGAGCCCTGGTACTGGCAGTAGTAGCAGCCGGCCTGCTGGCGCTGTTCCTTTTAGAATGGCGCCTGCGCGCAGCCCTGGAGATTGTCGCCGCGACCCAGGCGCGCTGGGCGGCCACGGAGGCCATCCAGCAGGCCGTGGTGGATAACATTGCCGGCGAAGTAAATTACAACAACCTCATCCAGCCGGGCAGCAGTGACGGCCGCATTGTATTCATGCAGGCCGACGCCCTGAGCATCAGCCGCCTCCAGGCCCGCGCCCAGCTGGCCATCCAGGAGCGTTTGGCCCGGCTGCAGGCCAAAACCTACTACATACCCCTGGGACAGGTGCTCGGTTTAAAGCTCCTGGCCGCCTACGGCCCGCCGGTACCGCTGCGCTTCGTCCCTATGGGTACCGTCAGCGTCAGCGTGGGGGACACCTTTGAAGCCGCCGGCATCAACCAGACGCGTCACCGCATCTACCTGCAGGTGGAAAGCGAAGTCCAGGTGGTGGCTCCCCTCAACCGCGAACAGGTCCGGGTGGCGTCCACCATCCCGGTAGCCGAGGCTATCATCGTCGGGCCCGTCCCGCAGACATATATTTCGCTGGGTTCCGACTTAATGAAAGGTATTTTGCGGGCACCGGAATTTTAATTTTTCTTTTCCGCCAGGCAGGAATCAGACCATAAAGGGCGAATATATAACCATAAAGCGGTGTGGAGACCGCGCTGGATGGAAGGCCACGAGGAGGTCAGAGTCGACACTGGAGTCGACATGGTTTCCTGTGGCCCTTTTTACGTTCAGAAACAGGCTATCTACAGGGGAGCTGATATACCTGCGCATCGCCGTAGTCGACGGTCAGGGAGGCGGTATCGGCAGGCATATTACCGCCCGGCTGCGGGAAGAATTGCCACCGGAGGTGGAAATCCTCGCCCTGGGCACCAATGCCGCCGCCACCGTTGCCATGCTTAAAGCCGGCGCCAACGAAGGTGCTACCGGCGAAAGGGCCGTCATCTACAACGCCCCGCGGGTGGATGCCATCACCGGCTCGATTGCTGTCATCGTTGCCGATGCCATGCTGGGGGAAATGACACCGGCCATGGCGGCGGCCATTGCCGCCAGCCCGGCGCGCAAATTCCTGTTGCCCATCAACAAAGCCGGGGTAGAGGTGATCGGCGTCGTACCCGAACCGCTGCCCCATCTCATTGACGCCCTGGCCCGGCGCCTGAAAGCCTTTTACCAGGAGGCGCCGTGAAGCCCCTGATCTTCAGACCTGAGGGTATCAGTCTTATGATAGCGTGCTATTTCTCCCATATCTTGCATCCAAAGCGGGCTTCACTCACAACCCAATCTTGCCGGCGTGATCATTTCTCCTTTGCTGGCTATGGCGGCCTAAACAACTTGTTTTTTATTGCAGTTTTGAAGCCGTAAGGTACTAATTGCTGAATTTAAAATTGCAAAAGGGGGGTAAACGATTATGTGCGAAGCCAATGCCTACCTGCTGAAAGAAGGCGGGGAAGAAGAGCTGATCTTCGAAAACGTAGACCGCATCCTGCCCGGCGAAGACAGCCTCCTCATGGAAGATATCTTCGGCAAAAAGAAGACCCTGCGCGCCCGGATTAAAGAAATGGCCCTGGTCGACCACAAGATTCTCCTGGAAAACCTCTAAGCCTTTGGCCGCAAAAGGGCGGCAGGGGCAAACTGGTTGCCGTAACGCCTGCAAGAGGCTATCTACAGCTCACTAACAGAACTGGCACCAGTCCCGTATTGGCCACGGCACGAGTTAGCATCGCTGTTCAGGCTGCCATTCGGCTTCACAACTGCAGTTGCGCTGCACTCTGTACCGCAATTTTAGCGAACCCGGCCGGCGGGTGGAGTTCAAGGGACTTCGATGCAAGCCCTGAACAGTTGGGCGCTATATTATTTAAAGCCGCAAGAAGCCGCAATAGATTTGCACGGCTTCTTTTTTATTTGCTGCAGTCAACCTTGCCGAATGGCAAGGATTGGAGGTGATTTTGATAGGCTAAACTAAAAAAAGCTAGCCAAAAATCGCCATAATATGCTAAAATAGGACAGGATACGCAAAACAAAGCTGGCCTCACCATCCGGGGACTCGGTTCCCGAAGGGAGGTGGGGCGCTATGGTCCAGGCATCAGATGCTATACAAATTGTAATAGCAGTGTTGCTTCTGGTATCCGTGGTGATCTCGATCATCAACCTGCGGAAATAAGTTGACCCCTATCTGTTACTGCAGATAGAGGTCATCTGAAAGCCCCGGTTGGCGAGGCGCCACTAACAGCTTTAGTTTTGCGTATCTTTAACTTTAGTATACATACCTTCGGCGGCGGTTGTCAAGGTTTTTTGCAGCAAAAGCACTGGGGGAAAGATAACATCCTTGACTTAAATCCAAATGGGAATTAAAATGTAACTAAATCCGATAAGCATACTTCTATTTACAGGTGGCCTGTCCCACCCAGCGACCGAAGGGAACCTGCCTCACCCGAAAGAAGCATGTTGACACCTGTACAGAAGCCGCCCATGACAGCGTACTGTCTCAAGCGAACGGGAGAAAACAAGAGCAGGCAGTCCAGCACTCAACAAACAATAAAGGCTTGTTCATACGTAACCTGAATATCGGTAATAGGCTGCTTGGGGATTTAATGAGCTGGGGTTGAGTGCTGGACGGCGCAGCCGATTTCTACAAGCCTCCCACATCTCGCCTCCCACTTCACACATCTATTTTCAAAGGAGCGATCACTATGCAAATAGCCAGGGATATAACCGAACTTATCGGCCGCACCCCGGTCGTCCGCCTGCACCGGTTGCCAGAAAACGGGGCCGCCGGGGAAAGCGCCGCAGTATACCTCAAGCTGGAATACTTCAACCCCGGGGCCAGCGTCAAAGACCGCATCGCCCTCAGCATGATCGAAGCCGCCGAAGCCGCCGGCCGGCTCCAACCGGGCGCCACCATCGTCGAGCCCACCAGCGGCAATACCGGCATCGGCCTGGCCATGGTGGCGGCGGTCCGCGGTTACCGTCTCATCCTGGTGATGCCGGAAACCATGAGCATCGAACGCCGCAAACTTTTGGCAGCCTATGGTGCCGAATTTATCCTGACGCCCGGTCCCCAGGGTATGAAAGGGGCGGTAGACAAAGCCCTGGAGCTGGTACGGGAGAACCCCGGCTACTTCCTGCCCCAGCAGTTTGAAAACCCGGCCAACCCCGAGGTGCACCGCCGTACCACAGCTCAGGAAATCCTGGCGCAGATGGGCGATGACCTGGACGCCTTTGTCGCCGGGGTGGGCACCGGCGGTACTATTACCGGCGTCGGCCAGGTCCTGAAAGCAGCAATTCCAGGGGTGAAAATAGTTGCCGTCGAGCCGGCGGCTTCCCCCGTACTATCCGGCGGCCAACCGGGCCCCCACAAGATCCAGGGCATCGGCGCCGGCTTTATCCCCGCCGTGTTGCAGCGCGAGGTGATCGACGAGATTATAACCGTAGCCAACGAAGACGCACTGGTCACGGCCCGGCGCCTGGCGCGGGAAGAAGGCCTGCTGGTAGGCATTTCCTCCGGCGCCGCCGTCCATGCCGCCCTGCAGGTCGCCCGCCGCCTGGGAGCGGGGCAAAAGGTCCTCGCCCTGGCCCCGGACACCGGCGAACGCTACCTGAGTACCGAGTTGTTTAAGATGGGCTAGCTGTCAGGTAAAATATGACCAGGGAATTGGAGGCGAAGGCGATGAGTGATCCAGTATTGAGGAAAGCCGTCAGGGAGTGGGAGCGCCTGAGCCAGGACCCGCGGACCAGGGCGCAGTACCTGTCCCGCCTGAAATGGAAGATGGACCATCTGTCAGCCTTAAAAACCGCCGAGAGCAGAGGCTGGGAAGAAGGGGAAAAAGAAGGCGAACTTAAAACCCTGCGGCAAGACATTACCGATATTCTTAGTGAACGTTTTGGCGTTTTACAAGCAGATTTAAGCAACAAGATTGCTGCCATCGATGACCCGGACGTATTGCGGACCTTGCTTAAAAAAAGTATTACCGTTACTGACCTGGAAGAGTTTGTAAGGATGCT
>DFYS01000115.1 GCA_002383405.1 Moorella sp. UBA4076 | reverse complement strand
CGCGTCAGCGGCATGGGCGTCTGCTCAGGCTACCATCTCTAAGCCGCCTTAGCGCTGCCTGCCGTCATGATTATAAACCCGTTCAGCCATATACAGGTTTCCGGGCTATTGTTGTCAGGCTGACCGCCAGGCAGGCTGAGCAGTTGCCTTTTACGTACTATAAACACGGTAATGTCTATCTGCGCCAGGGGGTGGCTATGGCCATAGCTGCCGTTGTAGGGGCCTATATCAGCAGCCGGCTTGCGGTTATGGTGCCGGAAGTCGGGCTGGGGAGCGGCTTTGGCCTTTTACTTATTGTCAATGGGGTTTTATTCTGGCGTCGCGGGTTACGTGGCCGAAAAGATCTGGCGGAACTCGAGCCCGGTAAGGAAAATACCGAAGGCGGCTCTGTCACTGTTGGCCAAACCACCTCTGGTTTGGTGCCCCAACTAACGGCTGTAGCATTGGGGCTAGGCATCGGGGTAATCAGCGGCCTTTTCGGGGCCGGTGGCGGCGTAATGATCCTGATGGTGCTCGTATTTGTGCTGGGTTATCCTTTGCACTTAGCCATTGGCACCTCGACCCTTATCATGGCTTTTACGGCAGCTTCCGGAGCCTTGGGATACGCCTGGAACCGAAACCTTTCCCTGGTGGCGGCTTTGGTTGCGGGGGCCGGCACTATTATCGGCGGGCGAATAGCCGCTACCTTGGCCAATAAGGCGGCGGAAAAAGACTTGGGCAAAACTGCCGGCTTTATTTTTGGTGTCCTGGGAGTAATTATGCTCTGCCTGTATCACTAGCCGCTTATGTGAACCTCCGTGGTGGTCAGCCAGCCGCTTATTGAAGCGACATAATACCCAGAGGCTGCTCCCTTGTCAAAAGGAGTAGCCTTTTTGCGTTTGGGACTCTTGCCCCGGGAAAATAGCTGCCGCGAAAAATGCAAGCAGAAGCAGATAATTGATTTTCCTGCCAAAACCCCCTCAAAATAACTGGCTTTAAGTGTTCGCGGATGAAAACTATCCTTCGGGCTCTCTCCCAGACGGGCAAGGGAATTCTGATCTCGGCAGTGGCATAGGTGTCGTCCAGCTGTTGCCAGTGCTGTTGTTCGTTGAAGTAGTTAATAATCTTCCTTATGCTGCTATTTAGTTTGGCCTTGCAAACGTACTCGAGATTGTTATCTTCGAGGTGGGGTTTTGTATTCTGTAACACGTTGAATGTTATTCCATTTTCCTGTAAATGGTAGCCAGTATGCCCCAAAGGCTCTTATGACCGGTTACTTGCCGATTGTAGGTTTAAATGGATATATCTACAAATACCTTTAAAGGGAAATATTAACTTGCCAAAACCGGGAACAGGAGGTATATTTGGGCATAGCAAGAGGTGACGGTTTTTGTCATATCGAGTAGGTATACCCCGAGGCCTCGCCTATTATTATATCTTCCCCTTCATGCAAGGGTTTCTCCGGACTTTAGGAGCTGAAGTTGTTGTTTCGCCACCGGCGGACGCCTTAACTGTCGCAGCTATGAACTGCTGTCCCACAGATGAGCCCTGCGTTTCCGTAAAACTTTACTTTGCCCATACTAAAAGACTGGTTGACGCCGGGGTAGATTATCTCTTCATACCAGTCCTGTCCAGCATAGAAAAGGATAACTACTGCTGCCCGAAGCTCATCGGCGCCGCCGCCATGATCAGGAATGGTCTGGGGTTGAATGAAGAGCAGGTCCTGGCGCCGGAATGGAACGAGCGAGAAAAGCCCGGCGTTTGGCGGCGAAACCTGCTGGCTATAGCTTCCCGGCTGGGTGCCGGCCCGGAACTTGGTGAGGCGGCCATCCAGGCCGGCTGGGCGGAGCAGGTGGCCAGCGAGAAACTGGCGCTGAAAGGTCTAACCCTGCCTGAAGTCTTCCACCAGCTTTATGGGGTTGAAAAACCGCGGCGGCAGCTTTTCGATCCAGCGGCACAGTACAACGGGGAGCAAGTGATCGCCGTTCTGGGCCACCCCTATGTCGTATATGACATGGTAGGCCATCATGTTGTCGACCGGCTACGGGAATACGGCCGGGTAATCACGGCGGAAATGGTCCCCGCGGAAGATTGCCGGCAAGAGGTGGCCACGCTTTACGAAGGTACCAGGATGTGGGCCTATGAAGCCCGCATCCTGGGAGCCGGCTTTAGTTTATTGCGCAAAGGCGTAATAAATAAACTCGTTTTAGTTGAGGCCTTCGAGTGCGGCCCGGCCTCAGTAATCGAACCTTTTCTGGAAGAAGAAGCCGCAAAGCTGGGTATACCTTTTCTTTTACTCACGGTGGATGAGCATACCGGGGAAGCTGGACTGGTAACCCGCCTGGAAGCCTTTATCGATACCAGCACCAACCTTAAAAATAACCCATCAAAAGAGAAAGATAGTTTTTCTATACCGGCGGCACGTAAGGAAAAAATTAAAATAGGGGCACCGGGCATGGGGCTGTTGGATATAGCGTTGGAGACGGTACTAAACGAATGTAAAGTAGAGATGATACCAACGCCATCCGTAACTAAACGCACGGTAGAACTCGGTAAGGAAGTGGCCCCGGAATTTATCTGTTATCCATTGGTTACCACCCTGGGGCAGATCCGTGAAGTTCTGGAACAGGGAGCAAATACAATCGTCATGGTAGGCGGCAAAGGAAGGTGCCGTTTCGGCTGGTACGCTCAGCTGCAGGAGCTTTTATTAAAGCGACTGGGTTTTGATTTCCATTTCGTAATTATTGATTCGCCTTTACCGTTGCGGGAATGCTGGCCGTCATTCTGGCAGGCTTTACGGAAAGCCACTAATAATGCTCCCCTCTGGCGCATTGCCAGGGGGATGTACCTGGGATATCATAAAATGGCCGCTTTGGACCAGGCAGAAAAACTGGTAAGGCGGAAGCGCGCTTATGAAAGCAAGCGCGGCGAAGCCGATAAGTTGTGGCGCGATTTTGTCGACCGTATCAAAAAGGCTGCCAGTGTAAGAGAGACGGCACGAATATTTAACGCCTTCCAGGAAGAACTCGCAGCAATACCTGAGATGGCAATCCGGCCATTACGTGTTAAAATTATCGGCGAAATTTATACCGTCCTGGAGAGTTTTGTCAACCAGGAAATTGAGCGGTTTTTGGCCTCGCGCCAGGAACTACGGGTTGAGGTGGTGCGTGAGCTTTCCGCCACTCAGTGGTTTGATCTCCATGTTCTGCGCCGACGGCGTGAAGTGAACCGTTATGAGGCAGTCATTGCCGCGGCAGCACCTTATCTCAATGTCTGTGTGGGCGGTCACGGGCAAGAAAGCGTCGGCGAGGCAGTGCTCGCAGTCCGGGAAGGATACGACGGGGTAATCCACCTTTTACCTTTTACCTGCATGCCTGAAATTGTGGCGCAGAATATACTTGTACCCTTAAGTGAAAAGCTAGATTTACCATTCCTATCGTTGGTTATAAACGAGAAGACGGATACTGTAGGATGGGAAACTCGCCTGGAAGCCTTTCTGGAAGTACTGGCCGAGCGCCGGGAGCCGAGCGCCGGGAAAAGTTAGCTTTACCTGTCTGGAGGTGAGGATGGTGAAGTGCTTTTTAGGCGTTGACGTCGGCAGCGTAAGTGCCAAGATAGCGGTTCTAAACATGGATAAAAGGGTGATTTTTGAAACCTACCTGAGAACCTATGGTAGCCCAGTGGAGGCCCTACAAGGCGGTTTCCAATACTTGCAGAAGGAACTACCGGGCCTGGAAGTGCTGGCTGCCGGCACCACCGGTTCAGGCCGCCACCTGGCAGCAGTGATGGTGGGGGCCGATACCGTAAAAAATGAAATTACCGCTCACGCCGTAGCAGCCAGGGAGATAAATCCTGACGTAAGGACAGTAATAGATATCGGCGGGCAGGATTCCAAAATTATTTTTCTAAAAGATGGCGTGTCATGCGGGTTCAATATGAACAGTGTTTGTGCTGCTGGTACTGGTTCTTTCCTGGACCACCAGGCCACACGCCTCAATGTCCCCATTGAAAAGTTCGGTGAGCTGGCCCTGCGCTCCACGAATCCGGTCCGTATAGCCGGGCGTTGTGCTGTTTTTGCGGAATCGGACCTGATCAGCAAACAACAAATGGGTTACAGCAAAGAAAATTTAATAGCCGGCCTGTGTTTGGCCCTGGCCCGCAACTATCTGGCCAATGTTGCCCGGGGGAAAGAAATACGGCCGGTAGTTCTCTTCCAGGGTGGCGTGGCGGCCAATGTAGGGATGCGGGCTGCTTTTGAAACTTTACTAAGGATGCCCGTAATTGTGCCCCCTTATTATCGTGTCATGGGGGCCATCGGTGCGGCGTTATTAGCCCAGGAAAAATGGTTAAAAACCCAAAACCCGACAGCCTTTAGAGGGATGAGAACGATTTCCCTTTTTAATTGTACGCCGCGCAGTTTTATCTGTAATGATTGTACCAACAACTGTGAAATCAGCGAGCTTTACCTTGACGGGGAAATTGTCGGCCGATGGGGAAGTCGCTGCGGCAAATGGTCGAACCTGCGTTTATCTTCAACCGGGCGCCAGGATCAACACGAAAAACTCCGGCTGATGCTCCCGGGAGCGTGGCACTAAAAGACGCCTTCCGTATTAGCAGGCTGGAGCAAATTTAAGACCAATCTTGCCACTCCAGTTCGCTCTTATGCCGCTTTTTCGGGATATATTCGACATTTGCCGGAGAGTACAAGCTTTTTAGTCCCTTAATACCAATCATCAGTATCCGGTTAAGGCCTGCAAAATCAATTTATGATTCTGTTGCAAAACCCCCTCAAAATAACTGCAGGTAGACATAATGCAGCAAGAATATTTGCCACAACGGCGAATCATGGGGGTAGGTTACGGTTTAGCTCGCTATAAGGCGGCTTTATCACATATCAAATGCCATTTTTGATGGCAAAGAGCTTTTTGCGCCTGGTATGAGTTGGTTATCCTGGGTCTTTTGCACTGGAATCACCCCTTGACATCCCCCCATTTTATGGTTACGCTGAAATCAAAGACCGGCTGAATACGAAATTGTGGGCCCCAGGGGCGGTAAAACTAACCACGGCGAAAGGACGGTGGTAAAAGGGGAGCCCCTGCCGCCAACCCCTGAGCCGGGGCTGAAGTACATAGAGGTGGACCCTACCAAACATGGGAAGCACCTGTGTTGCCAGCACCCGCCGGGGTGCTTTTGTTTTGGTGTGGCAAGGGAATCGGAAGGAACAAACAAGCTGGACAGATGAGGTAATTTTGGTTGCCAGCAGGGAAATCAAAAAAAACAGCGAATAAAAAGAGTAGCTCCATCAAAACCGCTGTCGTCGGCAGCTAATTTTATGGGTAAAAGTGGGGATCAAGCATGGCAGTAAAATGCAGGGAGTTTATGCCGGCGAATACAAAGCGGAAGAGAACCGCGGCTTTGGTGATGTTTCTCATCGTTGCGGCGCTGCTGGCGGCTTCGGCGCTGGCCGGCTGCGGCGCCGGCGCCGGATCCAGCTCCTCCATTGTCCCCTCGCAGGCCTCTCCGGAAGCGTCACCCGCAGCACCGCCGCAAGCAGCCCTGGAAGGAACCGCGAAGAGTGCTGAGAAAATAGAAGCGTTACCTGCAACACCGCCGCAAGCAGCTTTGGAAGGAACCGCGAAGCGTGCTGAGAAAATAAATGGCACTCAAAATGCCTTTACTAACCAAGCGGGGCAAAATATACCGGAACCCGCGGGGTTGAGCCAGCAGCAGGCTGAAGCGGGAACAGTGAAAGCCGCGCTCGCAGCTGTGACCAGAGTAGTTGACGGCGACACCGTTTATGTCAGTTTAAACGGCCGCGAGGAAAAGGTCAGGCTAATCGGCGTTGACACCCCGGAGAGCACCACCCAGGTGGAGCCCTACGGTAAAGAGGCCGCGGCCTACACCGAAAGCCGCCTGGCCGGCAAACAGGTCTACCTGGAGCTGGACGCAGGCGAGCGGGACAAGTACGGCCGGCTGCTGGCTTACGTGTGGCTGGAGAAGCCTCTAAACGACGGCGAAGCTGAAGTGCGGGCGAAGATGTACAACGCCGAGCTGCTGCTGAACGGCTACGCCCAGGTTATGACCGTCCCGCCCAACGTTAAGTATGCCGACCTGTTCGTCAAGCTCCAAGGGGAGGCGCGGGAGGCGGGCAAGGGGCTGTGAGGCCTGCCGGCGGAGGCGGAGCGATGGCCCCAGGAAGCGCCTGGGACGGCGGCCCAGACCCCGCCTACGGCGTGGCTAGCGTTAAGCCCCACAAGTTCCACCGCCTGGACTACGATGGGCGCAGAGGATCAGNNAACAACTTGTTTTTTATTGCAGTTTTGAAGCCGTAAGGTACTAAAATAGATGCTTGTTCATGTGCTTCATGCCTCTTTAAAGCTATGGCCTTTGAGCTTCTGAGCCTTTATTACCCCTTCGGCAGCGGCCTGGTGGCCCGGGGGACAGGTATCTTGCTCCAGAGCAGGGGCGCCTATTTTTCCCTGGACCCCGACCACCCCAACTGCCTGCTGCCTTGCAAGCGTACCCTGCATACGCTCATGGCTGCTATCGTTGCCAGAGACGGCAAGCCCTGCCTGGCCTTCGGCAGCATGGGCGTCGATGGCCAGCCCCAGACCCACTTGCAGGTGCTCTCCCGCCTCCTGGACTTCGACTGGAATATCCAGGAGGCCATTGAAGCCCCGCGCTGGATCCACGGCAGCCCCCATGGTGATGGCCTTCCGGTACTGCACATAGAGAGCCGCTTTGACTCCCAGGTAATCGAGGCTCTGCAGCGCCGGGGGCACCAGGTGCAGCTTTTGCCGGCCTGGGCCAATGAAGCCGGTCACGCCCAGGGGATTATCATCGATCACCACCGCGGCGTCCTCATGGGTGGCGCTGACCCCCGCGGTGACGGCTACGCCCTGGGGTGGTAGCTGCAGGCGGCAGGAGAACGGAGGAGGACGGTAACTGCATCATTACATCTACAGTAATCTGATAGTTAAAACAAAAGTGGTATAGCGTGAAAAATAAATTTAATTCCTATTTGTGTCGCCGGCAGCAGGCGGCGACATGGAGGTTAGTACCTTACGGCTTCAAAACTGCAATAAAGAACAAGTTGTTTAGGCCGCCATAGCCAGCAAAGGAGAAATGGTCACGCCGGCAAGGTGTGGGTTGTGGGCGGAGCCCACTTTAGTATGGTTTAATAAACGCCGGCCGGATACCGTTGATATCCAGTTTCATCTGCCGCAGCAGGCACCGGGGATGATCAGAACAGCTAATCTCCTGAAAAGAACTCCCGCAGCAGATAATCGCGAAACATCGGCTCGACAAAAGTGTAAGACCCGCGCCCGGTTTTTTCGATGATGTTTTTAGCCAGCAAATGGTCGATCGTCCGCTTGATTTCATTGGGGTTGGCTTTGGCAATGCTGTAAATGCCGGCTGCCGTGGCAATGCGCTTTAGCACCTGCCGGCCAACGAAACTCAAGTTTAAATCATCCAGTATTTCATCATAAATGGGTGCTAAAGTGAGGAGAGCGCGCTCATAGCCTAATTGTACAAGTTCCAGGGAAATAATGTCCTGTCCGGCTTCGAGCAATGCATAATATAGTTCGGAGCAAACAACCATGGTGTCCTGCGGGTGACCGCCGCTTTTACTGATCGCTTCATTTATCGGTTCCGGGGGACACAGGATTCCCCTGGCCCGAAACTTAGCAGCGATATATTCCACCCAGGCTATTGCCGGTATTGGCGGTAGCGGTAGAATAGTGGCGAAACGATAAAAAGCCTCCCGTTTGTCGCTGAATAGAGTCTTTATCATGCCCTCTTTCGAGCCCAGGAACAGGTAGGCTACGTCCTTTTGGTTTTGAAAATAGGAGCGCATTTTTTTATAAATCTCCGTACCGGCAACCCGTGATGCGTCCTGGAACTCATCAAACAAGACCACCAATGGTCTTTTATCCCGTTTAGCTAAAACATCAGGCAAACCAAGGGCATAGTCAAGCAAAGCATCGTCGTCCTGTTCGCCCCGCGAGAGCCCCAGATCAAGCTCCAGGTCCTGCAGCTTAATAGCCAGTTTGTCGGTACCGATAATGGTCTTCGTGCGGTCCTTCCACACGTCCAGGGTTTTACGAATGCCGGTCCTATTTTCCAGGCAGGCATTAATCAGCGCAATGGCAAAGTCGCGCTTGCCGGTCAACCGGAAAAAATCGACGGACGCCACGTAAAAACCCTTTGTTTTCAGCCTGCGGAGCGTTTCGCAGGCCAGTGAGGTTTTTCCGATCCGCCGCGGACCATAAAGCATGACGCTTTGACCTTCGGCCAGCCTGAGTGTCAGAGAAACGATGAAGTCTTCGCGATCAACGATATCCTCTTCCGCTACAGGGCCGCCGATCGGAAAAAGTTTGCCCGGCATAAAAAACCTCCCGACTACAAACATGTTACTTCGACTGTAATATTATATTACATATAGAGTAATGAAGCAAGCCCCGCCGGGGAAAAATGGTATTTCGATTTTCAGGATTACGGTGCCGACCCATACGGCGACGGCTATGCCCTGAGTGGTGCAGCGTGGTTGCCGTAAAAAAAGCATTTATTGATCTGATAGCATGAAAGGAGTATAGTATGGTTAGAATGTTGCTATAAGGAGCTGATATTATGCAGATTAAACCGTCTGCCAGCATCAGGCAAAATTACAACGAAATTGCAGCTTTATGCAAATCTACCGGAGAACCCGTTTTTCTAACTAAAAACGGCGAAGGCGATCTTGTCGTCATGGATATAAAGGCGTTTACACGCCGCGAAAAAATGCTGAAGCTGAGGGAAGAACTACTGGCCGTTGAAGAGGACCGCCTTGCAGGTCGTAGGGGATGCACACCGGATGAACTGGAGCAATACCTGGACGGTATTATTGACGAGGTAGAGCATGGAAAAGAAGCCTCAATTTAAGATCACCATTTCCGACCGTTCCCGTCAGATGCTGGCGGGCCATGTCCGATTTATGGCGCAAAAAAGCCCTGCCGCCGCCCGCAAAATAAAAAATAAGCTTATAGACGCTATTCGCTCCCTTAAAGAAATGCCGGAGCGATTTCCGTTTCTGGATGCTGAATTCATCCCGCCCAACAAATATCATAAGATGTTCGTGGAAAAATGGTATCTAATTTTGTATCAAATCAAGGATCAGACGGTGTACGTTGAGTATATCGTGGATTGCGGACAGGATTATAGATGGCTGATACGTTAATATAAATAGCCGCAGGGCGCGAGCGCCTCCTGAAAAACCGGAAGAGGGGCCCCGCCCCTATCTATCCTGGAAGCCCTGTAGCAAATAGGGTACAAAGGGCACCCATGACTGAGCCGGCAGGCCAGGTTATAATGGTAATCAACTGAAACAATCGCCATGGTTCAGGCGGTCCAGGTTTGAGCGCCCTGGTAGGATCTGTCCCAACTATCACGGATGCTGACAAAAACCGGGCTATAAAAGCAGCAGCTTAAAATGTACATAAGAAGTAACTGCTCAGGCCACCCCTATTCTAAAAGCCGCCCTGGCGCTACCTGCCGTCAGGATCATGAACCCGTCCAGCTATCATTTCGGCTTTCCCGGCTATTGCTATCGAGATGACCGCCAGGCAGGCTGAGCAGTTACCATAAGAAAAAGGCAGGCAGCATAACAGCGGCGTAGGCAGGGTACCTGCCGGCGGCGGGGCAACTCACCTACTCCTCCTGGTAGGCGTAATCCAGCAGGAAGCGCACTATTTCCTGGTGGCTGAAGCCCTGCGGGAAGTTGCCCCACTGGGCGCGGGTGCGCGGGTCGAAGTGTTCCGCCATCAGGTAAAGGTCGGTGGCATTATCCAGACAGACCCGCAGCAGCTCCTGGGCGCGTTTATAGTTGCCGGCGTGGAGGTAGTAGCGCCCCAGCCACAGCGTAGGTAGATAAAAGGGGATGGCCGCCTGCTCAAAACGGGCGATGCCGCCCCACATATTGAGGCCGCCGCGGCCGCACGGTTCGCCTTTTGCCACCGGGGAAGGCTGCTCCATAGCGGTCACCGTCTTCAGCAGGCGGGGATGGTTAGCCGCCAGCAAGCCGTAAAACTCCAGGGCGAGCACGGAGATATCCAGGGGCGCGTCCGGACCGTAATGCTGCAGGTAAGCCTGGCGTTCCAGGAACCAGCCCTGGCGCAGCAGCTGGCGCCGCACCCGGGCTGCTACCCGGAGCCAGCGTCCCGCCCACTGCAGCCGCCCGATTTCGATCGATAAATGCGAGGCAGCCGTCAGGCCGGCGTAGCAAAGAATCTTGCCGTAGAGCCAGTGGTCCTTGCGCTCGCGGATTTCCCAGATGCCGTTTTCCGGTTGCTCCCAGTACTTTTCCAGCCAGATAGCCGCCCGCCGGATGGCGTCCCAGCGGCTGCGGATATACTCCCGGTCGCGGGTGGCCAGGTAGTGGTTCCACAAACCATCGAGGATATTGCCGGCATTGTCGAGCTGGACTTGGTGCATGGCGGCATTGCCAAAGCGGATGGGTTTTTCGCCGCCCGGGCCGGCCAGGTCGTCAGCGATATATTCGGTGCCGCCCCGGCCCTCCACCGGCACCAGCGGCATATGCCAGCCGCCGTCAGGCTGCTGCAGGGACAGGGCGAATTCATAGAAACGGCGCGCTTCCTCGTGATAACCGGCGGCATCGAAGGCCAGGGCGGTAAAATAGCCGTCCCGCAGCCAGCAGTAGCGGTAATCCCAGTTGTCGTTGCCCCCGGGTACGGCCGGGAACGAAGTGGTTGGCGCCGCAATAATCGCCCCGGTAGGCTCGTAAGTCAGGAGTTTCAAAACCATCAGGCTGCGATAATAGGCGGCCTTGATTTCCGCGCTGGTCGTGTTGGGCTGGCGCGCTTTTTTAAACCACTGCCGCCACCAGGTGCGGTTTTCCTCCAGAGAACTGTAAAAACCCGCCGTCCAGTGCTGGCGGGCCAGGGTTAAGTTGGTGCCGTAGGCCAGGACCAGCCAGAGCTGGTACTTTTCTCCGGGTTCTAAGGTCAGAGTCGCCGCCGGCCCCGGAGAGCCGGCCATACCGATGCAGGCCGCGCCATCAGGGCCGTAAAGAAACTGGAAAGAACCGCGGGAGCGGACCTTGAAAGCATGGACGCAGGTAGTGATGGGGCAGGCCTGCCAGCCCACGGTGGGCTTTAAAGTCTTCGTACCAGTATTCTCCAGAATGATCAGGCGGCTTAAATGGTGGTAGCCCCAGGGCATGAAGTCCAGCACCGTCACCTGCAGGTCCTGGCCCCTGGCGACTGTTTCCAGGACATTACTCTCCGGCAGGTAGTCCTGGCTGACCGGCGTTACCGCCGGTTCGATGTCCAGGCGCAGGCTGCCGCCGCACTGCGGGCACAGGGCAGCGGCAAAGAGGGGAAAGCTGTCAAAACGGGGCACACACATCCAGGCGATAGTAAAGTCCGGGGCAATCAGAGCAGCCGTCTCACCATTGCCGATAAAACCGTAATAAGGCCGGTGTTGCAAAGCATTTCTCAACTCCCTGGCTTCAGGACCAGCAGGTCCCGCAATTTCATACCAGAATTACCCCCCTGGTAATCACCTTATTGCGTGTAACTGCTCAGCCTGCCTGGCGNNAACTCCCGTCGGCTCCGCCAGGAAAGAAAAAAGCCCCGGACAGGGGCTTTTTGTATATTTTGAGCGTAACTGCTCAGCCTGCCTGGCGGTCAGCCTGATAGCAATAGCCCGGAAACCTGTATATGGCTGAACGGGTTTGTGATCCTGGCGGCAGGCAGCGCTAATGCTGCTTAGAGAAGGTAGCCTGAGCAGTTACTATTGCGTAAAGAAACCGGCGCCTCTTCCTCGCAGATTAAATTCAACTCGAAAGGGCTGCCAACTTTCGCGGCGCCGGCTTGCATTTGCCAGTAACGTTCTTTATCCTTAAAACCCCGGACCAGCAGGTCGATATCCGAACGGATGTGAAAGCCGCCCCAGGCCAGGGAGCTGAACAGATAGACCCTCTCTACCCCGTATTTTTTCTTTAGCCAGGCAGCCACCTGTTGAGCTTTTGAACGGGCCTCGTCCTGTCGCCGCCAGGCCAGTATCTGGTCTTCAATCATAACTTTCCGGTGCACGGCCATAAAGTCGCTGAAGGACATCCTTTTTCACCGCCCCGATGATCCAGTTCTTTCATTCTAACATATCCGGCAGCCGGCAAACAACAAGAAAACTGGACGGGATGTCCGTTTTATGGCGCCAAAAAGCCTGGACTTGACAAAAACTAAAATACACACTAAGCTTAAAGAAAGCGTTAATGTATAAATTAACGGAGGTGTAAAAATGGAACGCATTGCTGGCATAAATGAAGTTCGCCCTAAATTAACTTCCTTCATCGAAACTCTAAAAACCGATTACCCGGTAGTTATTACCATCAACAGTCAACCTAAAGCTGTACTCCTGGATTACGAGAAATACAGGATCCTGCAAAAAACCGCTGAAGAAAACAAAAGGCTGGCCTTAAAAACAGCCCTGGCTAAGATTAGATCCCGAACAGCTGCGAACGGTCTTACGCAAGCGGATATAGAAAAGGAGATTAAGGAGTACAGAGAGGGCAAATGAAAGTAGTTTTAGATACAAATGTGGTTATATCCGGTATGCTGACACCGGCAGGGACGCCTGGCATAATAGTGGACCTGTGGGCAGACGGGAAAATCGAAGTTGTAGTTAGCCAGGCAGTTGTAATGGAATATATGGGGGTTTTGCTTAGGCCGAAGTTTGCTAAGGTTGGCACTGTCGAAGAAAGGCAGCAATTACTGGAAGGCTTTATCAACCTCACCAACACGATTTTAGTATCACCTGATATGGAAATTAATGCTGTTACCGCCGATCGAAGCGATAACCGCTTTTTAGAGTGCGCCAGGGCAGGGGAAACTAACTGCCTTATCTCAGGTGACGATCATTTGCTGGCCCTGGGGGAATACGAAGGGATTCCTATAATCACCCCTGGATAGTTCCTGGAGATGTATTCTTAATTCATGCTTCGCCTGCAGTCCTGGCTAGTAGATAGCCCGCAAAATACCATGGCGATCTACCATTAGTATGTTGTTGACTATTACGTCCAGATACGCGATAATTTAATCGCAAACAATAACGTATCTATTTACGCGTACATGCATACCATAGCGTAAGGAGGACTATTCCCCAGGAGGAGGCTTCGTGCCGGTAATGAATGATAAGCCGCTTTTTTCCAGCGACCAGATTGTTAACATCAGCGATTTACAGCGCAAATGGCGCACGGTGGTAGAACCCAAATTGCATGAGATGCCCTTTTTAATGATGTTTTCCGGCTCCGAACCCAGGGCAACAATTTTAAGCTATGATAGATTTCAGCAACTCTGGCAAAAGGTTGCTGCAGCCGCAGAATTAGAGCTAAAACTGGAACTGCTGTGCCGTATCCTCGAAAATGAGAAGGACGGCCAGGCTGCGGTGCCCCTTGCCGAAGTAATTAAGAAGGCCGGTATAACCGCGGCGGATCTGGAGGCTGCTCCCGATGTCGACCTCGAAAATGAGTGATCTTCTACCGGCCAATGTGAAGTTTTTTCCCGCGGCCGAAGCCGACTTCCTGGTACTGGATAAAAGCCGGCAGATAAAAGTAATCAAAGCCCTGCAAAAAATATTCCGCGCCCCCTCCGCATTTGGCAAAGAGCTCGAGAACCAGGCCGGCAGGCCCCTGGCAGGATACCGCAGCGTGTATGTAGATAACCGGGCGCTCCGGATTATATGGAGGGTTAGTGAACTGCAGGCAATCGAAATCGCTATCACCGCCGGTATAGCTGAACGCGAAGGAATGCTGGTTTATAAACTGGTTTCCAGGCGCAGGGGAGAATTGGAGAGGTTTATCGAGGAACTAATTAAGTAAATTTAAGGAATATAAGGTATCAACTGGCAGCAGGGAAAAGTATGCAGCTCATCCCCAATATGGCGCCGGGCTGCGGGGGCATGCGTCAGCACTATTCATAAACTGATGCAGACTAAAAAGCAAGAATTAGTTAAAAGGAGAACTGCATATCTTTGACCCAGAGGAGGTGACCCAGGTGAACCAGTTTAATAATGATGATTGTGAACTCAAAGAAACTGCCACCAGGTATATATCAGAAGGAGCCCCTTCCGTATCACCCGGCAAGATGAGCTTTGCCGAGTTCCTGGCCTGGTGCAATGAGGACACCTGGGCCGAGTGGGAGGACGGGGAGGTAGTATTATTGACGCCGGCGGCCGTCAAACACCAGCGCGTGAGCCTGTTCCTGAGCGGTTATCTCGCCAATTACGTGCTGCTAGAGCGGCAGGGCCAGGTTTTTACCGCCCCCTTTCTCGTCCGCCTGCCAGAACCGGTCCGGCGGGGGAGAGAACCGGATATTATTTTTATCAAACAGGAAAACCTGAGACGGCTGCAGGCTAATTACCTGGACGGGGCGCCGGACCTGGTGGTAGAGATCACCTCACCGGAGAGCCTTGCCCGTGACCGCGGCGAGAAGTTCAGGGAATACGAAGCAGCTGGTGTCTCGGAGTACTGGCTCATCGACCCTGACCGCCGGCGGGCTGAATTCTATCATCTGGAGGCGGACGGTCGTTACTACCTGAGCACTGCCGGTGCAGCAGGTATCTATTCTTCCCGCATTATTCACGGCCTGGAGCTGAAAATCGAGTGGCTCTGGCAGGACCCGCCCCTGTCCGCCCTGGAAGCCCTGCAGCAAATAGGTTACAAAAGGATGCCTACTCCACCGGCACACTTCCCCGGATAATCGCATACATCTTCTTGATAAAACCATCAATCTCGCCGGCCAGGCGCCGGTCAACGGCTGGCAAACGGGTTAAGAGCGGCTCCAGCCTTTCCGGCAGCAGATTAAAGCCATAAATATTACGCACCAGGTGACGGAATTTACGGTATTCATCAAGGAAAGTAAAAGTCTCACGGGTAATAACCGCCGGCCGGATACCGTTTATATCCAGCTTCATTTGTCGCAGCAAATCTTTATGCCATTCCTCGCCCGAGGGCAGGCTGCCATCAACCACCTTGGCGATTTCCTCAAACATATTTTCAATGGCGGTGTAGTAATCAAGGATAACCGAAGCCAGGGCGCGCAAAGTGAATTCATCCGCCTGCCGCAAGCTTATTTCCTGCGGCGCTGTGGCCCAAAAACCTTTAGCCTGCAAGGTGTCCCGCAGCCGCTCCACATTGTCTTTCTCTTCCGCCAACCTGGCCTCGAGGATCAGCAGGTCCCGCAATTTCATACCAGAATTACCCCCCTGGTAATCACCTTATTGCGTAAAGAAACCGGCGCCTCTTCCTCGCAGATTAAATTCAACTCAAAAGGGCTGGCAACTTTCTCGGCGCCGGCTTGCATTTGCCAGTAACGTTTTTTATCCTTAAAACCCCGGACCAGCAGATCGATATCCGAACGGCTGTGAAAGCCGCCCCAGGCCAGGGAACCAAATAGAAAGACCCTATCTACCCCGTATTTTTCCTTTAGCCAGACAGCCACCTGTTGAGCTTTTGAACGGGCCTCGTCCTGTCGCCGCCGGGCCAGTATCTGGTCTTCAGCCATAACTTCCCGGTGCATGGCCATAAAGTCGCTGAAGGACACCCTTTTTCACCGCCCCGATGAACCAATTCCTTCATACTTTCATTCTAACATATTCACCAGAGGATATACCAGGCCATATAGTAGAGAACCATAAGGCCAGCCGCTGACCAGGGCTGACTATCAAATACAGGTTTCTCCTTTGGAGCCTCTGATGCTGTTTTATCCGCCTGCGTATTGTCGCGTGCCGTGATATTACTACAACTGACGATTTTGATAAACTATACCGCTGTGGTGGGCGGCTCTGGTGTACCACCGGCGGGTTAAAGGAGATATGCTAGAAGATGTCTACTATAGAAAGATTGAAACGCTTAGAAGGGTTGGTCCAGGTCTTCGGTAGTGATAGATTGGTCGATACAACTATTCATAAACTAATGCAGACTAAAAAGCAAGAATTAGTTAAAAGGCTAAATAGTATCCAATTGGAAATTAAGGGTTTGGAGCAGACCTACCAAATAAATTCTGATGAATTTAAGGATAAATATAATGCCGGCTTTCTGGGTGACGATTTTGATTATATAAAATGGGCCAGTCTTATCGATATGGAGCAGCGTTTAAAAAAGCAAATGAGGTATCTTGATGGTGACGCCTGAACAGTATTTTTGGCAATTATCTTACAGAGAAAACGAATAATACATAAGAAAATCACCGGAGGAGTGCCACTATGCCCTTTGAAATAGTAAGGAACGATATAACCAAAATGAGAGTTGACGCTAT
Organism: Moorella sp. UBA4076; assembly: GCA_002383405.1. Classification (GTDB taxonomy): domain Bacteria; phylum Bacillota; class DSM-521; order Neomoorellales; family Neomoorellaceae; genus Neomoorella. Next base: position 1,079 of record DFYS01000115.1, on the reverse strand, counting down.
CGTCAATGCTGCCAATACCGCCCTGAAGATGGGTGGCGGTGTTTGCGGCGCCATTTTTCATGCGGCGGGTGTGCGGGAACTCCAACAAGAATGTAATGCAATCGGCAAATGCGCGACCGGGCAGGCTGTCATCACCAAGGGATATAAGCTGCCCGCGAAATACATCATTCATACCGTGGGGCCGGTCTGGCGTGGAGGCAAGAGCGGCGAAGCGGAACTGCTGCGCCGCTGCTATCTGAATTCCCTGAAACTGGCGAAGGAAAATAGCTGCGACTCCATTGCCTTTCCGTTAATATCTTCCGGGGTTTATGGCTATCCCAAAGACAGGGCGCTAAAAGTCGCAACCGCCGCAATTAGCGAATTCCTGGCCGAAAACGACATGAGCGTCTATCTGGTTGTGTTCGACAAAGCGGCTTTTTCCCCGGTATCAGTGCAGACAGAGCGCAGGATTATCACCCCGACAGCGCCGGGACACAGCTAAACTATAATGCCGTGAGCGAGACCATTTATAAGTTCCGTGAAGGCGCGGGGATAGCAGCGGGCTGGAATGCTGAAATAGATAGACGCGTATTATGTAAAACGAGGCGGCAAGAAAAGAAAATCCTGAGTATCAACGGGTTACCTTGCAGCAGCATTCCGGATTTCTACTTTAGCACCATCGGGCACCTTTTTTAACAGCTCGGGATCACTTAAAATACGCCCGATTTTATTGACCGGGCTGGCGGCGCGGGGCCGGTCATCAACGCTGGCGGGTGTCGGCCCAAAAAACAGGCAGAAGGAATGCCCCGGCGGCCAGTAGGCGATATCCCCTACTTCCATTTCCTCGGTCGCATCTTTTTCCGGACCGGCCTTAACCGGGATAGGGAAATATATCTCATCACCCCAGGTGTTCACCCGGCTGCTAATGGGCAGAGCGGCCGCTACTTTACGGGCAGTTTCACTGTCATTAAGTTCAGCAAGAATGGTCAGCTCACCAAAGTCGATGGTAATTGGTATAAAAAACACTCCCCCACCTATAGATTTTGAGTCTATTCTACCATATCTCCGGCTGATCTATTAGTACCTTACGGCTTCAAAAC